>JALXCH010000130.1 GCA_026991005.1 Calditrichia bacterium
TGTTAATCCTGTCAGAAAAATATTCTAGTTCCTATAAAATCATCCCGTTCCATCCGGGACGGGGAAATTTGGGTATGGGCTTTCATTCCCACAAATGAATTTGTGGGTTATATGTACGCCGTCCCCGTCGGGACGGTTGTTTCTCTCGGGGCTGTGCACCGGGCTATCCCTTTGCGAGCGCGTTGCGCTCGGTTGTTTTTACCGTCGGTTAATCAACCAAAACACAACAATAGAGATTCTTCGCTTCGCTCAGAATAACAGGAGGGGCGATATCTTCGGTGGAGTTGGTAGTTCCTGTGTTTTCTGTGGTTTCTGTGGTTTCTGTGGTTTCTGTGGTTTCTGTGGTTTTAATTAATTTGCGTATTCAGAAAAGTAAAGAATAAAAAAATATTTTGTTCCGTAGGTACAATTGAGAAACGGAGACATGTCGAAAAATAACAACGAAACGCTCTGTTCACCCCGTCTCCTCCGGGACGGATAAATTTGGGGTTGAATCCATTCCCACAAATGAATTTGTGGGTTAGTTGCATGCCGTCCCTGTCGGGACAGCTGTAACTCCTGGGGCTCCGAGCCGAGTTAGCGCTGTGTGAGCACTTCGTGCTCTATTGGTTTTACCGATGGTTAGTCAACCCAAACACAACAAAAGAGATTCTTCGCTCCGCTAACGCTCCGCTCAGAATGACAGGGGGAGAGGGTGTTTCTGTCATTCTGAACGCTCGCCGCAGGCGAGGGTGAAGAATCTCACCATTTGAATTTGAAACGAAACCCTTTGCGCTCTTCGCGCCTCCATTGCGCTCTTTGCGTTTAAATAAAATTAACCGCAGAGTACGCAGAGAATGCGCAAAGGACGCAATGAAAAAAGAAATTCTAAATAACAAATCACAAATAACAAATCTCAAATAACAAATTCCAAAAATAATCAAAATCAGAAATATTTTTCGTTGCGTACGTTGCGCCCGCTGCGGTTAAATTTTTACATTTGGACATTCAAAAATCCTGGCGCCCTTCGCGCCTCCGTTGCGCTCTTTGCGTTAAAATAAAATCAACCGCATTTTTTTAATCCATTCCCGCAAATGAATTTGTGGCTATGTGCAGGCCGTCCCTGTCGGTACGGCTGTTTTGGCATGTTGCTCTTCTGCTAATCCACAGGTTCTTGCCCGATATCCCATTGATGAGTGAACATTTTTCATTTTTTTCTGTGAATTCTGTGTATTCTGTGGTTTATATATAAACCCGTGGTTGCAAAATCGATTTTTTTACCCCCGGAACTGCTTGTGGTACAGTTGGGCGTAGAGGCCGTTTCGGGTAAGTAATTCTTGGTGGGTACCCCGCTCCACCAGACGTCCGCCATCAATAACCAGAATCTCATCGGCATTCAGGATTGTGGAAAGGCGGTGGGCAATGACAAAGGAAGTGCGGTCGCGCATCAGTTCTTCCAGCGCTTTTTGCACCAGAATTTCGCTTTCGGTATCCAGAGCGGATGTGGCTTCGTCCAGCAATAAAATGCGCGGATTGCGCAAAATAGCTCGGGCAATGGCAATCCGCTGACGCTGTCCCCCGGAAAGCTGGGCGCCCTGTTCCCCTACCTGGGTGTGGTACCCGTGTTCCATCCGCACAATAAATTCATGGGCATTGGCCAGGCGGGCAGCCTCCATCACTTCTTCATCGCTGGCATCCAGACGCCCATAACGAATGTTCTCCATAATGGTAGTCGAAAACAGCACCGTCTCCTGGGGCACAATGCTGATGAAACTGCGCAGGTTGCTTAAGGGGAAATCCCGCACATCAATTCTATCAATCAGCACCCGTCCCCGGGTAACGGTGTAAAACCGGGGTATCAGATTAATAATGGTAGTCTTCCCCGCCCCGCTGGGCCCCACCAGAGCAACAGTTTTCCCGGCAGGAATAAAAAAGCTCACATCCTCCAGGGCATTGCTCGTCCCATTATAGCTAAACGTCACGTGCTCGAATTCCACATCCCCGCGAATGGAAGAAACCGGCTTCTTGCGCGCTTCGTGTGCATCGTACTCGGTGGGTTCATCCAGCAACTCGTAAATGCGAGCGGCAGAAGCCATCGCTTTCTGGAAAATCACATTCGAATCCCCCAGCGCTTTAATGGGCTTATACGCCATGGTGAGCAATCCAATAAAAGTAATGAAAGTCCCAATCGTCATGCTGCCAGTACTGATTTGCCAGGAGCAAAACAGTACCATCAGCGCCATTCCCACTGTACTAAACACCTCGTTGAACGG
>JALXCH010000131.1 GCA_026991005.1 Calditrichia bacterium
GGTAAGTAGGATAGGTGTTCCAGTCCCGTAACCCTCTTGGAGAATCGCTCATCTGGTGTTCGTAGAGGCTCCCGGGGTGGGGGAGACGCTGGTATCGGTATCCCAGAGAGAGAAATTCTTTCCATTCCCGTTCATTGGCGTAGGCATACACCGTATCTCCCACCACATTGTCGATGGAAATTACCTTTGTCAATTCATCCAGTTCCCTCGGTTCCTGAATTTGAAAGCGAAAGTAGTATTCTTCTGCCTGAAGAAGGTTCAAAGAAATAAGCGAGATTAAAATGACAGAAAGAAAAAAACGCATCATGGTTCAAGTCCTTTTGTTTAATTATTCCACAGAAAAATAGCCCGGAACAGAGTACCGGGCTATTTTTGCAGGAGGTGTTAGAGCTGTTTATTTCATTAGTATCATTTTCCGTATGGCGATTCTATCGCCAGCTACCAGACGATAGATGTAAATCCCGGAGGCCACCGGTTGATTCTGTTCGTTGGTGCCATCCCACTGCACCCGATAGCGTCCCGCATTTTGATGGGCTTGCACCAGCGTTTTTACCCGCTGACCCAGCACATTAAATACCGCCAGTTCCACACGGGAGGTTTGCGGTAATGCATAAGAGATGGTGGTTGTGGGATTAAAAGGATTGGGCCAATTCTGGTGTAGCACAAAACGGGTGGGGATGCCGGAGATATTCCCGGCAATTGCAGTAAAATTGGTATCCACCACCATGTGGATAGGAACGTAAGCCAGCCCTTCATCCGGATCGTTGCTTTCCACCTGAATGGTTGCCCAGAATTCACCGGTGGGGAAGTTTTCCGTCCGCAGAGTGAGGTAGAGCGTATCTTGAGCCATGGGCGCCACCGTACCTGCCATGGGAGACACGGTTGCCCAGCTATGCTTGCTGATTAACACCGCCAGCGAATCTTTCAGGTAAACCTGATTGTACGCAATAGTGAGTCCATCATCTGCGGCCTGGTTTTGAATACCCACAGTGTAGTCTGTTTCTAAATTTTGCAAAGAGAGATATTGCAACACGATGTTGCCGTTGTCATACAAAATCACTTCGAACGTGTAAGGACCACCGCCGGTAACCGTGTAAACATTCTGGTATTCGATAATTAATTTGTTGCTTTCGGCTTTGACATAAGCTTTCGAATCGGTATTGAAGAACAAATCGTCCCACAAAGCAGCAATCATCGACCGGGGAGCCAGAACGTTGGGGAGACTAATGTTGTTGTACGCTACTGAATAGGTAGTAAAGCTCAACCATCCGTTGGTGCACACCCGAACTTTATTATATAGGTTTCCATAGTAAGGGAAATCGAATCCAATGTTAATTTCATCGGAGATGGCGTTGTTACCTGTGAGGGGCAATGCCGTACCGCTGGAGGTAATATCGAACCACTGAAATTCGGGACCGCTGGATTCGTCGCTGTCAATCCAGATGTGACCAAAATTATCGGCACCACCGGAACCCTCTATCGGACTTCCCATGGAAGGCGGGTAGCCGGCAATCTGGGCATTGTACACCAGTTCACCCATACCTTCATTTTTTACAATTACAGGAATTACCACGCTATCCGTAACGTTGAGGGTGCGGGAAATACTGTCCGGATAAAAAGCAATATCGGGCGCAAAAATGCCCGTACCGGTGGCGGTAAAGGTAGTCTGGAAGTGCATGGGATCGCTGTTATACACGGTGAGGGTGGCGTTGTACACCATTGTGTCTGTAGGAGTAAACGAGACGGGAATCGACACTTCCGCACCGGGTGCCACGCTCACCTGGGGATTCGCCACGGAAAACTGAGGGATATCCGATTGAATATCGTAAATGAACAGCGTATCGGGACCGCTGTTTCCAATTCTCAGATTTTGATCTGAAGAGAAGTTTAAAAAAGTCGGTGGGAAACTCAATGAAGGCGTTAGTACCTCGATATAAGCCCCTTTGCGGATGGTGATAAACAGTATCTGATCCCAGCTATTTCCGCTGTTATCGGCCATGTGCAGATTGAGCTGGCACATGTGGAGGTGTTCGGTTTCCGGTTTGATATGAATGTCAATACTTCCTACCGTCACAGTATCCCTGGCATTGATGGTGCCCAGGGTGGTTTGAGAGGTGAGAATTTCCACCAGGGTATCCGTGGTACTCAGAGAAGCCTGAACATCCTGCGCCGCATCTACTCCGACGTTGGTGAGCAGGAACTGCATGGAGAAGGTTTCTCCGGCTTCGGGAATCCCGTTATTGT
>JALXCH010000132.1 GCA_026991005.1 Calditrichia bacterium
AAATGGATTTTCGATGGTGATCTCCATGTTCTGGGCATTGAACAAGTTTCCAACACCATTCCCAATCAGTTTGAGCTCAAACAGAACTATCCCAATCCCTTCAATCCCAGAACAACCATTGAATTTTCCATTAAGCAAACGGGACTGGTCCGTCTGGAAGTATTCAATGTCAACGGACAGAAAGTTGCTACATTAATCAACAAAACCCTGACGCCCGGTTCTTACAAAGTGGAACTGGATGCCAGCAACTTGCCCTCCGGAATGTACTTCTACCAGCTCACAACAAACAACTTCCGGGCAACACGCAAAATGATTCTGAACAAATAACATTCTTTTCCTTCTCATTTACAAAAAAGGTACTTCCTGAGATTTTTAGGAAGTACCTTTTTTTAATTTTTACAGAGGAACGATTTTCTTTGGGCTATCCAACCCGCAAATTTCTTTAACTCTCGTTTATCCTGTTTCTCATATCCACAAAAAGGAATGTTTACGTTTTATCTAAAATCTACCGTAACTCCAATTCTACATCTTTTGCACAGCCTCCCTTTCCGTGCACTCACAGTCACTCTCAGAGCCCATCCACTCTCAGAGCCCGTATTCCTCAGTATGCTGTGCACGGGCAAGATCCAGTGGATGAGCAGACATTTTACATTTTTCATTTTTCATTTTACATTTTTCATTTCTTCATTCCCCTCACTTCTCCTCCACCCCAATGCCCGGTTTGTCGTTGTAAATCAGTTTGCCCTGTTTCACCTTAACACCGGTGAAGGGATCGTTCTTGATGAGCAGGTTGCCGTCAAGATCCAGCCAATCCACATAGGGTCCTAACATGGCCGCAGCAGAGATGGCTACCGAGCTTTCGATCATGCAGCCAATCATGATCTTCATATTCAGCGCCTTGGCAATCTGAATCATTTTCAGCGCTTCCAGTAGCCCGCCGGATTTCATCAGCTTGATGTTGATGCCGTCGTAAGCTTCGGCCAGCCTGGGAATATCCGCAGCGGTTTTTACCGCTTCGTCGGCAACAATGGGCATGGGCGACCGTTCCCGCAACCAGGCGGTTTCCTTCAGCATGTGGGCAGGCATGGGCTGCTCAATAAATTCCACTCCCTGGCTTTTTAACCACTGAATGCGCTCCAGAGCCTCCTCTTTGGTTTTCCAGCCTTCGTTGGCATCCACGCGAATCGGTTTATCGGTCACGCTGCGCACCGCTCCAATAATTTCTTCATCCCGATCCGTCCCCACTTTAATTTTCAGGATGGGAAATTCTTCCGCCTCACGCACTTTCTGTTTAATCACCTCCACGGTATCGATACCGATGGAAAATGACGTCAACGGCGCTTCGGCAGGATTTAATCCCCACATTTTGTAAAGGGGTACGTTTAGCGCCTTACCAATCCAGTCCATCAGGGCAATATCCAGCGCTGCCTTGGCACAGCTCTGATCGGTTATGGTCTTGTCCAGTTCTATTTTAATATCGATGTAATGGAAAAAATCTCTGTCTTTGAAAATTCCTCTTGCTTCGTTAATGCGTTTGGTGGTCAGTTCCGCATTTTCGCCGTAGCGCACATTGGGTGCTGCCTCCCCGTACCCTACAATTCCATCCTTTTCCAGCTTCACAAATACATTTTGTTTGAAATCGCTGGAATTGCGGGAAATGGTCCAGGTATGTTTTAAAATCAGCTTTCTGGTTCTCACTTCAATCATGGCATCTCCTAAAAATTTTTCAACATCGTTGTTACTCGCGAACGTTTTCCCGAAAAATGAACCTAAAAGGGAAAATCCTACAACCGATTTGCCCGTTAAAGAAAGAAACTCTTTTCGGGTAAGTATCATTGTTCACTCTCCTTTCATATTAAACCAAATATTCGACAGAGCCACCGTTTTAAATCATTTATCTTAAACTGTAATTTCAAGTATTACACAACTATTTTTAAACCAAGAAATCATTCATTAATTTCAAATTTCAATCAGTACACAAAATGCATGGCGGGATTTTTTTATTTTAAAAAATTTTTCTTAAAAAAATAAATTATAGGTGAATCACTGTGCCATGACCAAAATGATTTTCACATATTTTTACAAAAACCGGTTGTCTATTAAACGTTTCGCGGATAGAAAGATATAATTTGTTCACAATCTTATCCAATTGCTGATCTTTTCTCAAATCATACACTTTTAGTTTTAAAACTTCCTTGGCGTATTCAATATTTAACGAACGACCGTGGTCTAAAAAATTTTTAAAATCAGATAAATGTTTCGATACTTCGCTTGCCCTTTTAACCTTATCAGAAAGGTCAGAGAACATATATTTTTTAAGTAATTCTTCCGCCACTTTCTTTGAAAATTCGATGGCATTGAAACAAACCTGTAAAAATGAAGGGAAATACATTTGAAGATAAGGAGCTAAAATAGCACCTGCATCCGGATTAGCTATTGAAGTTTGAAGCAAGGATTCAAATTGTTTTATTATAAGGAAAGCTGGACTATATCGAATTTCTCCATTGGGCATCCTTTGAGGTATCTGGGGATCGATTGGTCCCAGTTCACTTTGTTCATTCATCAATATTTCATCACCAGATAAACAGAGAATAGTCGCTGCGCTTTTAGCCATATTAGGAATTACGAAACGGACAGATTTAAATCGTAAACGCAACATATCTGCAATTGATTCAGCAACTGTGCCCAACCCACCCGGCGATTCGATTAAAATATCAAGACCACGTGATTCATCCAGGTCCCGCATGGTATCGGCAAATAACGTCTTATCATGGTTATCTAGCATCGTCAAATGGCTGGGCTTTTGACCGGAAATAAAATCGGAGACATAAATGATTAGATTGCGCCCGGTATATTTTACATATTGGCGCATATATTTCAAACGAATGTTTTTATGTTGGCTATTTTGAAACTCGCTCCGAATACTACCCCATAAAGTCATTTTAATAACTCATCGATTTCGATTGAACTTTTTTGTATGGAACTCGTTTTAGTGCTTCCATAACTTTCTCAAAATAATCACTGTTCTCTATCTTTGCCTGACGAATTATTTTTTGAGCGGACTCAATTTTTTTCATGGAACCTCGCAAAGTCATAGATTTTGTGAATAATAATTTTACTTGTTTCCTAGACATTTTTCTATCCTCTATTTTGCAATTTTAATTATATTTTCGTCCTAATTCTGATTAATTTTATAATAACCATCGAATTTGTGCAATAAAAAATTTAATCATTATTTCACTTTTTCCAGAACATAAAACGCTTCCCATCTTTTTAAACCTTACAATAAAGAATTTTGCTCATAATCTACCAGTAAAAATCCCCCTTTTTATTTAATCACCCGCACCACCTTTTGCAGCGTTCTTCGCCGGAAGTCACTGTATTTTTTCGATTGGGGATCGAAGCTGTTAATGTGCACCATCCCGCTCTGGTGGATGTATTCCATACCGCCCAGACTGATGCCCACGTGGACGATTTTGTCTTTGGAGCCAAAGAAGAGCAAATCGCCGGGCAGCACATTCGAGAACAAAGAATCGGGGTGAATTTCCGTTCCCACCCGGGCCTGCTGGCGGGCATCCCGCGGCAGCGAAATGCCATTGGCCTTAAATACGGTTTGAACAAAGCCAGAGCAATCGTGTGCTTTGCTGGAATTACCTCCCCATAAATAAGGAACGCCCATCATACTGCGCGCGGTGCGAATAATAGCTTTTCGTAAATCTCCCTTTACTCGATCTTCCTTTAACGGCACCACTTCCGAACGGCGCAAATACCCTTCCCGTCCGTCGGGAAAAGCCACCTTTACCCAGTTTCCTTTTCGTTCCACCTGCCGGAGCAGCATGTTCAATACCGCATCGCTCACCGGCTCGCTATGGACATCGGGTTGGGAATACACAATAGGATACAGGGCGGTCACGCGCACCAGGTCACTGTTTTGCCAGCGCTGCACCCCTGCGGCATTGGTACGCACAAAGGATTCCCGACGCATCCAGCCGATATAGCCGTAATCGGTTTGTACCAGATACCAGCCGCCTTTGTTCTTGAGCAACCGCAGCACCCTTCCGCCAATGTACTGATCTACCATCTGGGCAGCATGGGCCGCACGGTCGCGCAGATGTGCCACACTTACCGTAATAATGGCGTAGGTGCTATCGCCCAGCGCCGGATGAGGCAACAGCAGCAGACTGTCCACATAGCTGCCCGCTCCAATTAGCGAATCGGCCAGAGCCAGCAGTGCCTGACGTGCCTCGGGTACGGTGGTCTCGCCTCGCAACACCCACTGCCCTGGACGATGAACCAGCGTTGCCGAAAAGACGTTCAAACTTAAATCCGGAGCCATTTTTTGCTGAATCCGTTGCGCCTTCGCTTCAAAACGGTGAATCAGTTCTTCGGTGTTCTGACAGGAAAAAACAGTAAGAGTGAGAAGAACCAGCAAAATGATGTTTATTTTGAATCGTTTCATAAAAGACCTCGATGGTTAAATTCCAGATGACAATTTCCAAATCACAAACAAAATTCCAAATCACAAAACAAATTCCAAAAGACAATTTTCAAATCACAAAGAATTTCCAATTTTTAAAAATCCAAATTATAAAAAATTTCCAAGCAATAACTTCTAAAATTTAAATAAATTCCCAATTCCAGATTACGATAAATTTCCAAATTACCATTTCTAAATCGTAAATAAACTTCAAATCCCAAACGAGAAATTCCAGAGCATTAATAAACAAATGTAAACGGTCTACTTTGAAATTCAATTCCCTTTCTCGGATCTCCGAATCTGGACATTAAGTACATTTCAACAATATTTAATCCCCACCTTTTAGTCTGGAACAATTCCCTCCCTATTCCTTCCAACAATACCTGCATTCAATACGAATTGGAATTCATTACCCATAATTTGTTATTATTTGTCATTTGGAATTTGTTGTTTGTTATTTGTTATTTGTTATTTGTTATTTGCTATTTGCTATTTGTTGTTTCTTCTGGCTTAAAATTTTAAATTCATTCCTCTTTTTTCATAAATCTTCCGAATAGACTGCTTCAGCTTTATCTCGCAGATTGTAATGGGATGCCATTACCTCGGCGTAGGCGCCGGTGGAGCGGATGGCCATCAGGTCGCCGCGATGCACTTCGGGTAATTCCACCGCCTTCCCGAAAAAATCAGAGGACTCGCAGATGGGCCCCACCACATCGTAGGTCTGGATGGGCCCATTCCCGGTCAGGTTTTCGATTTTATGGTAAGCGTGGTACAGTGCGGGACGAATCAATTCGGTCATCCCGGCATCCACCACAGCGAAACGGGTTCTCACCCCGGTTTTCACGTACAGCACACGGGTGATAAGGGCACCGCACTGCCCCACCACGGAACGCCCCAGTTCAAAATGAACAACCTGTCCCGGCAGAGGTTTCAGATACCGATGAATCGTTTCGAAATACCCCTGAAAATCCGGAATGGAGTGCTCATCCGGATGCTGGTAATCGATGCCCAATCCTCCACCCAGATTGAGGTGTTCCGGAGTCCATCCCTTCTTCTGCAAATGGGATTGAATGTCGTTCACCTTCTCTGCCAGATTTTGAAATACACCCAAATCTGTTATCTGGGAGCCAATGTGGAAATGGAGTCCCATAAAGCGGAGATTCTCCGCCCCTGCCAGTACCTCCAGCGCTTCATCCAGCCGGGTAATGTAGATGCCAAATTTGTTTTCTTCCTTGCCGGTGGTGATGTAGTGATGGGTGTTCGCTTCCACATCGGGATTGATGCGCAGCGCCACCGGAGCCGTTTTTCCCAACCTCCCGGCAATTTCGTTTATGACTTTCAGTTCCTGAATGGATTCGCAGTTAAAAGCAAAAATATTGTTCCGAAGCGCCAGTTCAATTTCCCAATCCGCTTTGCCCACCCCGGCAAAGGCAATTTCCTGGGAGGGAAATCCCACCTCCAGCGCCCGCTTGACTTCATTCCCGCTTACACAATCTGCCCCCAACCCGTAATTACGAATACGTTCCAGAATCCGCTCATTCGCATTCGCCTTCAGAGCATAATGGATTTTATATCCATATTGGTGAGCATACTGCTGCAGCGTTTTTAGAGTCCTCTCCAGCAAATCCAGATCGTAGTAGTAGAAAGGAGTGGGTAATGATTTAAATTTTTCGATCAATTCCGTAGAAAACATCCCAACCTCAAATTAGAAATTCCAAATTACAAATCCCAAATCTCAAAAAATCCCAAATTCCAAATCTCAAATTCCAGGCTTTTGTCATTTGGAATTTGTTGTTTGGAATTTGTTTTTTGCTACTTTAAAGTTGGAGAGTAGTGCACCAATTCGGTCCTGTACCTGGCGAATTTGTTTCGCCCGCACCACAAAATGCTCCATCATGATGGAAAAAGCGAGGACTTCTCCATCGGCAGTTTCGGTGTATCCCGATAGGGTGCTGACTCCCCGTAGGGTGCCTGTTTTAGCGTGAAGCTTCCCCTCCGCTGCAGTCCCCAACATCCGTTTTTTCAGCGTCCCATCCCGCCCGGCAATGGGCAGGGACGCCTGATATTCTGCTTGAATGGGAAAATGGTTGTACATCCAGCGTAACAATTTTACCATAAGTTCGGGTGTAACCACATTGTAGCGCGAGACACCGGAGCCATCTACCATTTCGTAGCGGGTACTGTCGATCCCTATCTCCGCCAGAAATTCTCGCACCACTCTGGTGCCCTTCTCCGCCGAACCCGGTACGCCTTTCAGCTCCGCCCCCAGGGTTTTGAGGAGCATCTCCGCCGAGAGGTTGTCACTGATTTTATTGATGTTGTACACCACCTGGGTTAGTTCCGGAGAGTGATGTTCCCCCAGCACCCGGGTATGGGAGGGAGTCGTTCCTTCCCGTACCGTACCTGTAATGGTTACTCCCATTTCTGCAGCAATTTCCTTAAAACGGGTGCCCACATAGAGAGGAGCATTCAGTACCTCGATGCGGTAGCGTTTGGGGGAGCTCCCCACTGCCATGCCTCCCTGTACCAGAATGGTGTTCTCCGGAGTCACCCATTTGCGCTCGACCTTGAAGTGCCGAATTTGGACAGAGTCGGTGGAATCCACGGTAACCCCACGATTCTCGATTCGCATGTAAGCCGTGGAGGGTTCCATCCACACCCTCAGGGAATCGCCCGGTGCTTTTCCCGGTTGTACCCAGACGGTAACACAATTGTCATTCACCGTCAGGGCGCTAATGGGGGCAAAATCGGGGGAAGATGTGTCATCCCACATCCAACCTTTGCCCCAATAGAGGCTATCGAAATAGCTGGCGTCGCACACCAGGTCGCCCTGGATGCGGCGGATGCCCCGCCGTCGCAATCCCTCCACCATCCAGCGCAGGTCGTCATCGGTTAAATCGGGATTGCCGTAACCTTTCAGGTAGAGTGTTCCCTGAATCACACTATCCTGCACCGCAGCGGAATCTGCCAGCACCTGCGTTTTGAAGCGAAAATCGGCACCCAGCCGCGCCAGAGCGGCAGCAGTAGTGAGCAACTTCAGGTTAGAAGCAGGATGGAATAACTCCCGGGCGTTACGCTGGTACCACACCCGACCACTGTTCACCTCCACCACCTGAATCCCCACCCGGGTTTGCTGAAGCACCGAATCCTGCAAAATCCCATCGATTTGCGCCTGCAAGCGGGCAAGGGGCTCCTGTTGGG
>JALXCH010000133.1 GCA_026991005.1 Calditrichia bacterium
AAATTATTTTATAAGAATTTGGGATTTGGGATTTGGAATTTGTTATTTTTGCCTTCGCTGTGGTTTCTAAAAATTTGAGATTTTGGGATTTGAGGTTTGTTATTTGGGTTTTGTGATTTGTTATTTGGGATTTCTTAATTTTTGCATCATAAGGTAAATTCCCAGCATCTCCCGGAGCTTACCCCACTTCTTTCGCCTGAACGGAGTTCCGGAAGTTCTCCCAGCGCTCCAGCTCTTCCCTTAAAAATTTTCCGGTATAGGAAGAAGGATGCCGGGCGATCTCTTCGGGAGTTCCTTCGGCGACCACATAACCACCATCGTCCCCACCTTCCGGGCCCAGGTCAATAATCCAGTCGGCGGTTTTGATGACATCCAAATTGTGCTCAATCACAATCACCGTATTGCCCCGTTCCACCAGGCGGTGCAGCACCTGCAACAGCATGTTGATGTCGGCAAAATGAAGCCCGGTGGTGGGTTCATCCAGAATGTAAAGCGTACGGCCCGTTGCCACCCGACTGAGTTCGGTCGCCAGTTTTACCCGCTGGGCTTCTCCTCCGCTCAAAGTGGTAGCGGGTTGCCCCAGGTGGATGTAACCCAATCCCACATCCTGAAGTGTTTGCAGTTTGCGCTTGAGCGGAGGGATGTTCTCGAAAAACTCCAGCGCCTCGGTCACCGTCATATCCAGAACGTCGGCAATGGATTTACCCCGGTAACGAATTTCCAGCGTTTCCCGATTATAGCGTTTCCCCTTACACACCTCGCAGGTGACGTACACATCGGGGAGAAAATGCATCTCAATTTTTTTGATGCCATCGCCCTGGCAGGCTTCACAGCGTCCGCCCTTCACATTAAAGGAAAAACGGCCCGGAGCGTAACCCCGAATTTTAGCCTCCGGTAACTGGGCAAACAGATCACGAATCAGGGTAAACACGCCTGTGTAGGTGGCGGGATTGGAACGGGGTGTGCGACCAATGGGCGACTGATCGATGGTAATCACCTTGTCCAAATGCTCCAGCCCTTCAATTCCTTCGTAAGGTAACGGCAACAGTTTGCTGTGGTGGAAGTGGCGAGAGAGAATGGGGTAGAGGGTTTCGTTTAACAGCGTACTTTTCCCGGAACCGGAAACCCCTGTGATGCAAATGAATTTTCCCAGCGGGAAGCGCACATCGATGTTCTTGAGGTTATTGCCCCGGGCGCCTTTCAGCAGCAGGAACAGCCCGTTTCCTTTTCGCCGTTTTTCCGGAACGGGAATGAATTTACGGAAGCTGAGGTAGGCTCCGGTCAGGCTCTCGGGATGTACTTCAATCTTCCGGGGGGTTCCCGTTGCGACCACATAGCCTCCTTCTTTACCGGCGCCGGGACCCAGATCAATCACATAATCGGCATGTTCGATGGTTTCCCGATCGTGCTCTACCACCAGCACCGTGTTCCCCAGATCTCGCAGGCGGAGCAGGGTGTGAATCAAGCGGGTATTGTCCCGCTGGTGCAAGCCAATGCTGGGTTCATCCAGAATGTAAAGCACGCCCACCAGTTGGGAGCCAATCTGGGTCGCCAGACGAATGCGCTGCGCCTCGCCGCCGGAAAGAGTTCCCGCAGTGCGATCCAGGGTTAAATATTCCAGTCCCACATCCTGCAAGAATTGAAGCCGGGAGCGGATTTCTTTGAGAATCTGGCGGGCAATCTGCATCTCTTTTTCGGTGAGCTGGAGCCGGTTAAAAAATTGCAGTGCTTCCTTCACGTTGAGGGCGGTTACTTCGGCGATATTTTTCCCCCCGATTTTCACCCCCAGTGCTTCCTTCCGCAGCCGGGCGCCACCGCAAGTTGGGCAGGGAATCTGGTTCATGAAGCTCTCTATCCATTCCCGTACGGATTGCGAACTGGTCTGGTGGTAACGGCGGTAGAGGTTGTTAATGATGCCCTCGTAGCGGGAAGAAAATTCAAAATGGGAATCTTCTCGCTGGAAGACAAAGCGCACTTTCTCTTTGCTCCCGTACAAAATGAGGTTGCGAATGTCTTCCGGTAAATCCTTCCAGGGGGTGGAGAGGCTGAACCGGTACTGCCGGGCCAGCGATTCAATCATTTCGAAATACCAGCTCCCCCGGCGTTCGCCAATGGGAGCAATAGCGCCTTTTTCGATGGAAAGATTGGGATTGGGCACCACCAGGCGTTCGTCGATTTCCAGGCGGGTCCCCAGGCCGTCGCAGGTGGGGCAGGCACCGTAAGGACTATTGA
>JALXCH010000134.1 GCA_026991005.1 Calditrichia bacterium
CAATCACCGGCCGGTAAAGTCGTTGCAGACGGTTCAATTCTTCCCCGTCCTTTCCTCGGTTATTTTGCTTTTTCTTCCGGGGACGCCGCATGAATATGTCCGAGAGTACCGGTGCCAGAAACAGGGCAAACAGCAGCGAACCCAGCATGGCTAGCGCCACTGTGTAAGCCAGTGGTCGGAAGGTTTTGCCCTCCACCCCCTGCAGGGTAAACAGGGGCAGGAACACTACAATAATAATGGAGATGGCAAATAGAATCGGTCGGGCAACTTCCAGGCAGGCCCGCGCCACCACGTGAATGCGCGGTTCGTCCGGTCCCGCCTGGCGCAGCATGCGATCCACATTTTCTACCATCACAATGGTACCATCCACCATCATACCAATGGCAATGGCTAGACCGCCAAACGACATCAGGTTAATGGAAATACCAAAATATTTCATTCCCACAATGGCAAACAAAATGGAAAAGGGGATGGAGATAGCCACCACCACGCTGGGACGGGCAGAACCCATGAACAGAATCAACACCAGCACCACCAGCAGGATGCCCTGCAGTAAAGCGCTGGTTACAGTTTTTACTGCCGCTTCCACCAGAGTTTTTTGCTGGTAATAGGGTACAATGCGGATGCCTTCCGGCAGCATACGATTAATCTCTTTCAGCTTCTCTTCTACCCGGGCAATGACGGTGGAGGAGTTGCTTCCGTACAGCTTAACAACCATCCCGGCCACCACTTCTTCGATGCCGTTGCGGGTCTGCACACCGCGGCGTACCGCCCCGCCGATTTTCACCTGGGCCAATTGCTTGAGGTAAATGGGGGTGCCATCCACCGCCTTAATCACAATGTTCTCGATATCTTCAATGTTCGAGGCCAGACCTACCGAACGTACAATGAATTCTTCGGAATTTTTTTCGATGAACTGGGCACCCACATTCAAGTTGTTCGCCCGGATTTTTTCGATGACGTCGTTTACGCTCACATCGTACCGCAACAGCGAGATGGGATCCAGCACCACATGGTACTGTTTCTCCCAGCCGCCGATGCCCAGTACCTCGGTTACTCCCGGCACGGTTTGCAACTGGTATTTAATCAGCCAATCCTGAATGGTACGCAGCTCCGTCAGGGAGTACTGGCCGGTGGTGTCCTCCAGATAGTAGAAGAGCACCAGTCCCATACCGGTGGAGATGGGTCCCATCTGGGGATCCCCAAATCCTTCCGGAATTTGTTCTCGTGCCTCCTGCAGCCGCTCATTCACCAACTGGCGGGCGAAGTAAATGTCCGTCCCGTCCTTAAAATAAATATTCACCACCGAGAGCCCGAAATTGGACACCGAACGGATGCGCTCCAGATTGGGCAATCCGTTCATGGCCACTTCCACCGGGAAGGTGACATATTTTTCAATCTCCTCCGGCGCCAACCCCTCCGTCACGGTAAACACCTGCACCAGTGAGGGTGACACATCCGGGAAGGCGTCGATGGGCAACTGTTTGTAACTGTAGAAACCACCCGCCAGTACAAGAACACCCAGTACCAGAATAAGGAGGCGATTTTTCAGTACAAATTGAATGATGCTATTCATTTATAAAGACTCCTGTTTTTTCGTGATCCTTAGCTTTGAAATTGTAATTGATTATTCAGAACTTCTGAATACACCCGGTATTCCAGATTGACATTCCCGAAAATTAAGATTATATTGAAAAAGCCTGGAATTATGGGGAAAAATTTTATGAAAGTGGAAGATTACTTTGATTTTCTTTCTGAGAATGATATCCGTGTTAAGGGAACCCGGATAGGGATCGAAACGATTCTTTACGAATACATTTATCGGGAACGAAGTGCCGAACAAATCAGGGAAATTTACCCTTCCCTGCGCCTGGAGCAAATATACGCTACCATTCTCTACTATTTGCAAAATCGCAGGCAGGTAACTCATTATCTGGAAAATTGGCTTAAAGAAATTCGCCAAGCCCGTGAGATCCAGGAAAAACAGCCACCATCTATCGTTCGGAAATTGCGCCGAATCAAAGAAAATCAACATCGCCAAGTAACCTCCGAATGAAAATTTTTCGTTTTTTATTAGACGAAAATGTTCCCCAAGCTTTGCGTACAGCAATTATCCAAAGAGAACCAGATCTCATTGTCTGGAAAATAGGAGATCCCGGTGCACCTGAAAAAGGGACCGCTGACCCTGATATTTTAAAATGGTGCGAAATTAACGACTTCATTCTAATCACCTATAACCGTTCTTCTATGCCATTACATGTTAAAAATCATTTAAAAACAGGGAAACCATTTTCCAGGTATTTTTACATTATCTCCTTCCATGTCATTTACCGAAATTGTAGAAGAATTAATTTTAATTTGCGGAACTACCGAACCAGATGAATTTGTTGATTTGCTTTTATATTTACCCATTTCCGGATAAAATCTCCTGCTTAACATGGCAAATATTTCTTGCACATTACTTTTGAAATTATTTTTTTAATGCTCATCTCCTTCGCCAAAGGACTCCTTCAGCAGTTCCGATTTCAGGGTGAAACCGCCTTTGCTGACGTACGTTTCGCCCGGATTTAGTCCGGAGAGGATTTCCACCGCGCGGGTGTTGGCTCGACCGATGTGTACCGTACGGGGCTGGAAGCCTTCATCCGTTTTCACAAATACTACGGTGTTTTCCCCCAGACGCTGCAGCGCTGTTTTGGGTACCACCACGCGGGCGGTAAAATTACCGACGATTACCCGAGCCGTGACAAACATACCGGGACGCCACTGGCGTTTGGGATTGGGTAAAACGACCCGGGCAATGGCGGTGCGCGTGCTCTCATCCACCACCGGACTGATGTAGGAAATACGTCCCGTTGCTTCCACCGGTGCGGGACTGGCCGAAATGATGGCCTTCTGCCCAATACGCACCCGGGTCAGGTCTTTCTGGTACACATTCAGATCGGCCCATACGTGGCTGAGATCGGCTACCACAAATGCGTGGGTGGCATCGCTCACCAGCTCCCCGCGGGTGAGGTGCATCTCAATGACCGTTCCGTCTATTAAAGAAACCACATTGTAAGGCGCCAGACTCTCATTGCTCTCGATGACCGCCAGCACCTCGCCTTTTTTCACATCGTCTCCGATGCGTTTGCGCACCGCTTTCACAATCCCGGGAAAGCGCGGTATGATATGCGCCAACCGATCGGGGTTAATAACAATTTCGCCGGTGAGATCGATATGGGTTTCCAGTTTTCCCGCTCCGGCGGTGGCCAATTCAATCCCGAACTCCTTCAGCTCTTCGGGAGGCAAATGCACCACCTCCTCGTGGGTTTCCTTCTCAACTGCTGCTTCGACCTCCCGGATTACCTGATTTTCGTTTGTGCTGCAGTGACTCCAGAGCAGGGGAAAAACCACTGCCAGGGCCAACACCAGCAATGATTGTTTAAAATGAATGTTCATCGGTTTATCTCCTTTTCAAGTTCTATTTTTTTACGCAAGCTGAAGCTTGCGACTACCGTGCGGGTGCTGGTTTTATTCTTATGCGCAAGCTGAAGCTTGCGGCTACTTTACTTCTGCCAGCCTCTGCCCTATCATCTTCTCCAGTTCCGCGCTATTCTGATGGTAGGTGCGCAGGGCACTCAGGTACTGTCCTCGAACGCGGAAGAGAGTGCGCTGGGCATCCAGTACATCCAGAAAATCGAATTTTCCCATGGTGTATCCCTGCTGAATGACTCGAAATGCTTCTTCCGCCTCGGGCAGTGCCATGGCTTTCAGGTCCCGGACTTCCTGGAAAGAGGCGGACAGGGCGTTGTAAATTTCCGTGACCCGGCGCTGCACCTGCACGACCGTTGCTTTTTGCTGGTATTCCGCCTGTTTCAAGCGGAATTGCGCTTCCTGAATATTGCCCTGATTGCGATCGAAAAACGGGAGAGGAATGGATAAACCCGCCACCAGAGCACTACTATTGATTTCGTTCAGGTGCCGCACCCCTGCACTTACGATGGGATCGGGAATCCGATTCGCCCGGGCCAGTTCCAGTGCTGCTCTGCGTTGTTCCATCGCCACTGCCCAGCGGGCGATACGGGGATTGTCACTTATTGATTGCAACAATTTTTCCAGCGGCGGAAGGGCAACGATACTGTCCAGTTTCCCCGCTACCCGTTCGAATTGGGGCTGCATGCTCCCCCAGGTGGATGCCAATTGCTGCCGGGCTGTTTCCAGCTCCGCCCGCGAGCGGTTTAGCTCGATGCGGGTATTGACCAGCTCCACCCGGGCACGAGCCATGCGTGCGGGAGAAATTTTACCCGCCTTTACCCGTTGTTCAATGGATTGCAGAAATTTTTCCGCAATTTTAATCAATTCTTCATTGAGCTGAACACGCTCCTGAGCTGCAACCACCGCCGTGTAAGCCTGAACCACTTCGGCAAACAGTTCCAGCCGTCGCATCTCATAATCCCAGCTGGCCAGATCGCCTTCCAACACCGCCGCGCGCGTCCGTTTGGCACGTTTACCCGCCAGTTGAATTTGCTGGGACAATTGCAGGGTGGTTTCCGTGGCATCAAATCCGCTTACCGGACCGTTCCCGGCAAAATTTTCCAGTTCCAGCGCGACCTCCGGATTGGGTAACAGGGAAGCTTGCAAAGCCTGCGCTTCTTTCAAACGAATCTCGTAGGAAAAGGCTGCCAGGGCGGGATTGCGCAGTAGAGCCAGAGACAGTGCCTGCCCCAGCGTCAACGTCCCTGTCGGTTCCGCCAATTCTGGCTGAGCACGGGATTCTTTTTTCTGCTGAATCGCACGCCCCGCATCCGAGAATTCCTGACCCAGAGGGCGCGGCTCGGCCCATTGCACCTGCGTGCGGTAGGATGCACATCCCACACTCAAAATCATGTTCATTAACAATAACACATAAAACACCTTTTTACGCATGAAATACCTCCATTTTTCTGCAAACACTGTTTTTTTCCTGTACCCGGGCGCTTTTCCGAATCGGGCGCGCCGGTCAGGCTAAGTGGAAATCTCTGTTAAAAGAAAATTCTCGGAAAGGGAAGTTTTCTCAAATACGCAAAACGGTGCTGGAAAGCATCGTTATTCTGGAAGGTGTTTGAGAGAAAAATGTATTTACAGGAAATACCAATATGCTCTGTTCGGGAAAAGAGAGATATTCTCCGGTGGCATGGGGAAGAGCAGGTAAATGAAGCCCCTGTTTTCCCGGGGAGAAATGGGCGCTCCATTCATTTAGAGAAATATCGCGGCAGGTGGGAGTTTGCACACCGGAACGTTGATGTTCCTGGACATAAATCGAGGAAATGGGCAGGGATTCCAACCCGGAAGTACCATGCATGTTGCCTGCCGGTTCCACAGCCACATGACCCTCCTGCCCCACGCACAGCACCAGATCCGGGGCTGCAAACTGCACCACCATGGCGTAAACCGTAAAAACCGTTACCAACCACATGACAAATGCCGTACGGGTTCTTTTCATCCGGGTCATTCTGGACTTACCTTCCCATTTCATTCACATGTTCCTGAGCCACAGTTAACAATTGCTCCACGTGTGCATCGTCCAGGGAATAATAAACCATTTTCCCCTGCCGGCGATATTTGACCAGTTTCAATCCACGTAACACCCGTAACTGGTGCGAAATGGCGGAGGCGGACACCTCGGTGAGAGCGGTGAGGTCGCACACGCAGAGTTCCTCCCGGGCCAGTGCCAGAATCAGGCGCAATCGGGTGGGATCGCCCAGGGCGCGGAACATTTCGGCCATACTCTGCACCTGCTCGGTATCCGGCAGTTCCTGACTCACCCGGGAAACCTTCTCGAAATCCACTGCTTCCACCGAGCATACATCAATTTTATCTTTTGCCATTTCGCTTCGCCTCAACATCTGAACAAACATTCAGATGTAATATACACTCTAAATTCCTAAAAACAAAATGTTTTTGATTTTGTTCAGTGTATTACTACGGGGTTTTCTTTTAGAGAAGCTCACAGATGCATCGACGAACCTATTCCCAATAATAAATCATTCTATCCCAAATGGATGAAGAAAAATAATTTTAATACCTTTAAATCTCCATTTCTCTGTACACTGCCAATTTCTAAGAAGGGAATTTGAATTGAACCTTTCAGGAACGAGATTCATCCGGGTTAAACAGGGTGTCTAACTCGTGCCAGGGAATGACCGTTACCTCCAGTGCGGAAAAGCGTTCCTCTCCTCCATACACCATTATCGCCTCAACTTGATATCCATTCTCTCGCCAGGGTGTCAGTATTTTTTGAAACTGGCTGATTACCCGGGGATGAATTGACTTTCCGGATTTCACCTCAATGGCGATGACTTTTCTTCCGGATTCAATCAGAAAATCAATTTCCTGTCCCCCATGGGTTCTCCAGAAATAGAGGCTAAATGGCAATCTCCGATTGAAAACATACTTCGCTAACTCCGCAAAAACCCAGTTCTCAAAAATTTCTCCCCGGAGCGGATGCGTTTCCAGGTGAGAAGGATGAGTAATACCTAACAGGCTGCACACAATCCCGGTATCGTAAAAGTAAACTTTGGGGGTTTTTATAATCCGTTTGCGAAAATTTTGGTGATAGGGTTCCACAAGACGAACAGTATAACTGCTTTGCAAAATGTGCAGCCACTTTATTATTGTTTTATGATCCACTCCGATTTCGCCTGCCAGACGATTACTATTGAATAATTGACCAATTTGTCCTGCTATTAGCCGCAGAAACCGGGCAAAATTTTCCAGATTCTGAATTTGAGAAATTTGCCGTACATCTCGCTGGATGTAGGTGGCGATGTAATCCCGGTACCATTTGTCAGGCCGTAATTGTCGGTCGAATATTGGGGGATAGGCGCCGGTGAGTAACACCTGATTTAAAGAATGATGAAGGAAGTTGCCTCGTTTTAACTCTGTAATGCTGAAAGGTAGAAGTTCCAGTATCGCCGAACGCCCCGCCAAACTTTGGGTTATTTTTGAAGTGAGTCCGAAATGCTGAGAACCGGTTAAAACAAATCGACCTGGTATGGGATGTTCATCAATCCGCACCTGAAGAAATGATAATAGCTCCGGAAGATGTTGGACTTCATCAAATATGGCTCCATTTTCATAATTCGCCAAAAAGCCTTTCGGATCCGTTTGGAAGTATTCCCGCTGGAGGGGATCCTCAAAATTCACATAGGATAAATCGGTGAAAAAATAACGGGCCAGGGTAGTTTTTCCCGATTGCCGGGGACCGGTAATGGTAATGGCTGGATATTCCCGTCTGCAGATTGACAATTCGTTTTCAATATCCCGAGTAATCATAGAGCAAATATAATTTATGATATTTGGGATTGCAACTCCCAAATATCGGGTAAATTGTTGATGCCGGGTTTTCTGGTTGGGGTTTTGTATCAGAATACCTGATTCGATATGAATAGTCATGAGATATTTTATTGCCTTTTAACCGCAACGTTCGCCAGGAATGCGCTAAGTTCGCAAAGAAAAAGCGTTATTTAATCCCAAAAAGGAATTTTCACAAAATACCGAAGAAAAATGTTGCAAACTTTGAATTTTCTTTTACGGAGCATCTCCGCAGGATAATATTAAGAAATTTGTAACGATTCTGAAAAACCATGCCCCAGTTGTTGTTTTTTCGTTGCGCTCGCAGCG
>JALXCH010000135.1 GCA_026991005.1 Calditrichia bacterium
TCCGGGCGATATTCAGTGCAAATGCTGTTTTTCCCATGGAAGGACGTCCCGCCAGAACAATTAAATCCGATTTCTGAAATCCTGCCAGAATGTTGTCCAGATCGCGATATCCGGAATGGACTCCCGTTACTCCTTCCCGTGAGGTGGCGTGGAGTTTCTCCAGTTCATGGATGGTTTCTAAAATAACGGGTTTGACCCACTGATAACTCTTCTGCCGGGAATACTGGGAAATGCTTAAAATGTCCGTCTCAGCACGATCCAGAATCTTCTCAGCATCCTCTTCTTCATCGTAAGCCGTTTTAATAATTCCGTTGCACACAGTAATTAACTGGCGCAACATGGCTTTATCTCGAATGATTTTTAGATGATACTCAATGTTGGCTGCCGAGGGCACTCCCGCTGTGAGCTCAGCCAGATAGTAAGATCCTCCCGCCTCATCCAGTTCATTGCGGCGTTTTAACTCCTCGTTCACCGAATACAAATCAATGGGTTCATTCTTCTCATAAAGGGCTACCATAGCCAGGAATATTTTCCGATGTGCTTCCCGATAGAAAGCTCGTTCATCAATTTGCTCAATCGCTTTTCCCACAGCTTCGCTGTCGATTAGCATGGCGCCCAGCACAGAACGTTCCAGCTCCACTGCCTGAGGGGGTACTCGCGCCCCTGCTTCTAACTGGACGTCCGTTAAATCTTCCGTTTTTTTCTTGCGCTTAGCCATGAATACTCCTGTGAAATCGGGTTACTGATAAAAACCTTTATCAATGCCCTGTCTTTCCCCGCCGTATTTTTTCGTGGTATAATTCTGCCAGAAATTTAAAATCTTCCAGCGTGGGATTCAATAGTCCGCCATTTCGCAGAATTGCCGCTGGGTGGTAGGTCACAATCATATCCACCCCACGATATTGCCACAGTCGTCCGCGCATCTGTTTTAAAGAGGCATTGGTTTCCAGAAGATTCTGCGCAGCCACCCGACCCAGTGCTACAATTATTTTAGGTTGAATCATCTCAATTTGGGTGTACAAGTACGGAATGCATTGCTGCACCTCGCCGGGCAGGGGATCGCGGTTGTTGGGTGGACGACATTTCAGAATGTTAGCGATGAACACATCCTCCCGTTTCAGATGAATGTGAGCCAGCAGTTTATCCAGCAGCTTTCCCGCCCTTCCCACAAAAGGAATTCCGGTACGGTCTTCATCGGCACCCGGGGCTTCGCCAATAAACATGATGTCCGCATTCTCGTTCCCATCCCCAAACACGAATTTGGTGCGGCTTTTACTCAAAGCACATTTGGCACAGGTGTTGATGCTACGCATGAAATCCCACAAAGGGGTGTGAGGCTTTTCGTCGGGATTGAATTCCGTTCTGGTTTTAGGAGGTTGTTTCATAGGTGCCTTTCGTTGAGGTTGTGGAGGAATTGTGGGCTGGATCCGGGGAAGTTCTGCTTCTAACCGGGCAATTCGCCGGGAATCTACAAAGAAATCTTTTCCGTAAACATCTCGATAATATTGTAAGAAATATTCCAGCTTTTCCAGAATTTCGCGATTCATTTGAGTTTCAAATAGGTTATTTTTTGAAAAGTTGAACGATCTCGTCAAAAATATGATATGCCACATCCAGCTTCGGGAGTAATGGCAATTCACGGGTGCTCCCGTCCCGGCGGAAAATCGTTACCCGATTGGTATCCGTGGCAAAACCTGCTCCTTTTTCCCGGGGATTGTTGAGCACAATCATATCCAGATTCTTGCGGTGCAGCTTCTCTCGAGCATTTTTCTCTGCATCGTCTGTTTCTACCGCAAATCCTACAATAACCTGCTGTGGATGCCGTCGTTGGGCAATTTCTCCAAGAATATCGGTGGTTCGTTTGAGTTTCAGAATGAAATCGCCGGTCTGTTTTTTGAGTTTGCTGGAAGTCGGACTCTCCGGTGTGTAATCCGCAATGGCGGCACTGCTAATGTACACATCGGTGCCCGGGAAATATTTCTCTACTGCTTTCCACATTTCCGAAGCGGTTTGTACCGGCACGGTGGTGACCTCTGCCGGTAAGGGTAAATCGGAATTCCCGTTGATTAAAATTACCCGGGCACCTCGGGCAAAAGCTTCCCAGGCCAGAGCAAATCCCATTTTACCTGTGGCGCGATTGGTCAGTATGCGCACCGGATCAATGGGCTCTTCTGTACGTCCGGCAGTAATTAAAACCTGCTGCCCGGTTAGACTGGCCCTCTGGGGATGAATGGCTCGATAAAGGTACTGCACCAGGTGGGGAAGCGAAGCCAGACGTCCCATACCGGTGTAGCCTTCTGCTAAAAAACCTTCCTCCGGAGGACAGATCAGGTAACCCAGCTGTTTCAGTTTTGTCACATTTTCCTGAAGAATAGGATTTTCCCACATGTGCACGTTCATGGCGGGAGCAATCACCACCAGCGCTTTTAATGCAGCAACTACCGTGGTGAGTAAATCGTCAGCAATTCCGGAAGCAATTTTTCCAATAAAATTGTAAGAAGCCGGTGCAATAATAGCCGCATCCACACGGTCTGCCAGGTGAATGTGGTGAGTGCCGGTAAACTGTTGCTCCGGGAACATCTCGACCCCTACTGGGTTACGGGATAGCGTTTCCAGTGTTAGGCGGGTGACGAATTTCTCAGCGGCGGATGTCATCACCACATGGACTTCGGCTTCCTGGGTTACCAGATAGCGAATCAGCTCGATGGTTTTGTAAGCTGCAATTCCCCCGGTTATTCCCACCAGAATCGTTTTACCACGAAATCGTTCAGTCGGAAACATGACGTGCCTTTTCGCGATGTCTTTCGATAATTTCTTCGATGCGACGAATGGTCTCGTCCAGATCGTCGTTCACCACAATATAATCAAAAAAACGCGCTTTTTCATATTCAAATTGCAGGCGTTGTAATCGTTTCTCAATCTCTTTCTCATCGTCCGTATGCCGCTTTAGCAATCGCCGTCGTAACTCCTCCAGTGAGGGTGGTTTAATGAAAATCAACACTGCTTCTGGAAACTGTTTTTTTATGTTCAGGGCACCATTGACATCGATATCGAACAACACCGTGTAACCCTGATCTAAAAGCTCCTGCACTTTGGAGCGAAGGGTTCCATACCAATGCCCATGCACGTTTTCGTATTCCAGAAAATTATTGTTTTTAATATGATTACGGAATTCTTCTTCGCTTAGAAAGTAGTAATCCACTCCGTCCTGTTCCCGGGGACGTGGGGGACGGGTCGTTGCCGAAACAGAAATTTTGAAATCCGGGTGACGTTCCACCAATTTTTTGCAAATGGTGGTTTTACCAGCGCCGGAAGGGGCGGAAAATGCCACTAATAAGGGTGGGTTGTGATGTTTCGTATTCATGGAAAATCCCTTTTACCTGCCTACTCCACGTTTTGAATTTGTTCCCGCATTTTTTCCACTTCTTCTTTAATGTTAACCACTCGGTGAGAAATTTCGATCATAGTGGCTTTGTTGCTCATGGTGTTTGCTTCCCGATGCATTTCCTGGAGCAGAAAATTCAGTTTTTTACCGATGGGGGAACCGGCTTGGAGGTTTTCTCGAAAGAGTTGAATATGGCTCTGCATACGAATGGTTTCTTCGGTAATATCCACTTTATCCGAAATCAGAGCTAATTCCAGTTCCAGGCGGTTGGGATCAATCTTTTCTTCATTTAACAGCGCCAGTAACCGTTTGTATAATCGTTCAAATTCCTGCCGGGGATTTTTTTTACCCAATTCGGCAACCTCCCGGGTCAGTGTTTCGATCCGAGCTAACCGTTCCAGCAAATCCCGACGTAAGTTTTCTCCTTCATTCGCCCGCATTCGGTTCAAATCTTCCATCACCTGTTCGGTAATACAGTACACAGTCTGGAGCAACTCTTCGTCCACCGGACTTTCTTCTTGATAGGTGATGATGTCCTTAAAGAAAAGAAGATGATCCAGCGTGATTTCCTGTTCAATTCCGGCAGCGGCGCGGATTTGTTCCAGCAAATTTTTGTACAATTTCACTGCTTCGGGATCAATTATCAGGTGTTGCAATTCTCCGTTTATTGAGGAAAAACTCAGGTTAAAAGAAATTTTCCCCCGGGTGATTTTTTTGCGAATGATGTCTTTGATGGCATTTTCCTGATCGGCAATAGCCCGCGGCAGCCGAACAATGATTTCCAGATACCGGGAGTTTAGAGCCCGAACTTCGCAGGTGATTTCGTTGTGGTTGTACTCGGTTTGCAAGGAAGCAAACCCGGTCATGCTGTACAGTGGATTCATCTGATGCTCCAATGATTAAACGGAAAGGGAATTTAACAAGATGGGGGAGGGATACAAATAGCAAAAAAACAAATTGCCTTTCCTACCAGGGAAATTTTGTGATGTCAATGTTTAGAAGTGATGATTGATAAAAAGATAGGGAAGATTAATATTATAATAGTAATGATTATTATTTGTAACTTTTTAGTTGCAAATGAATCTCAAGAGTAGTTATTTTAAAGCAACAGGATGATGAACTTGAAACGTTAATCAAACACAACAGGAGGAAATTATGTGCGAAGTTCAGGAAAATGTCCAGCAGGAATATCAGGGTTTACCCCGGCTTAATGAACCGGCACCGCAATTTACGGCCAATACCACCAAAGGTCCGTTGAGCCTCTCGGATTTTAAAGGGAAATGGGTGGTGTTGTTTTCTCATCCTGCCGATTTTACCCCGGTATGTACCACCGAGTTTATTGCTTTTGCTAAAAAATATGAAGAATTCAAAAAGCGTGATGTGGAAGTTGTGGGATTAAGCATCGATAGTATTTATTCCCACATTGCCTGGATTCGCAATATCGAAGAGAAATTCGGAGTGAAGATTCCTTTTCCGGTGATTGCAGATCTGGATATGAAGGTCGCCCGTTTGTACGGGATGGTGCATCCGCAGGCATCGGACACCAGTGCCGTGCGGGCTGTGTTTGTGATTGACCCGGGACAGATTTTGCGAGCTATGGTTTACTATCCCTTAACCAACGGTCGCAGCATTGATGAAATCCTGCGGCTGGTGGAGGCGTTGCAGACTTCGGATGAATATGGAGTCGCAACGCCGGAAAATTGGCATCCGGGAGATCCTGTCATAGTACCTCCTCCCGCCACCCAGCAGGAAGCCGAAGAACGGGTTAAACAGCCCTATGAGGTGGTGGATTGGTATTTTTCACGGAAGAAACTGGAGGAATAGCCCTTTACCAGATGCGTTGAAGGCGGGATTTTTTCCCGCCTTTTTTGTTTTAATACTTCGAGCTGGATTGAAGGGGAGAAGATGTAAAATTGATGAAAAATTGTATGGTCACAATCAATCTTACTGGTGTTTATTTTTCTAGAATTAAACAGCATTAGAAACACAGAAATTCCAATCCAATTTTAAATTAAGAGGCAAGTAGTCTTTTAAAAAATTGTTATTCCCTTTGTCGGGGTGGATCATTCAACCCCACTAAAATACTTTGTAACCGATTTTCGATGGCATTCCAGGGGATGTGGGACAGGCAGTTGCCATAGGGACATCGCTTAATATTACAGCTTTTGCAGGGGGAAATATCAGGTGTGAGTACCGAATCGAGGCGATTGTACGGTCCCCAGCGTTTGGGGGAGCAGGGTGTTGCCGGGCAGTAAAAAGCGAGTGCGGGAACATCGAAAGCTCTGGCAATGTGCAAAGGACCGGTGCTGTTGGAAATGAATAATCGACTTCCGGCAATGATTCCCATGTAGGTTTCCAGATCCCACTCACCTACCACAGCATGAATGCGTTCTCGGGAAGGTAATTGTTGCAGCAAATCGTTTACTAAATTCTGCTCTTTCCCATTGCCTACAATGAGTAGTTGCAATGCACTGTGCCTCTGCAGATAGTGAGCAATTCGGGCAAATTGTTCAATGGGAAGGCGAGGCGCCGAACCACCGCTTCCGGGATGAATAATTGCGTAAGGCGTTGTGAGTCCCAGTTTATTTAACGCTTTCTGCCGAAGATGAAGAAGTGTTTCGTCTCGCTGAAAATCAAAAACCACTTCTTCGGGGTGGGGAAGGCGGGGAACAAAATCCCGAAGCAGGGAGAAATTGTACTCCAGTTCATGCTTTTCCCCTTTTTTGCGGTGCTCGAAAATGCGCCGATTGAGGAAAATCGCGCTCCAGCGGTAACCGCTTCCCACCCGAAGGGGAATTCCTGCCCGATACAGAGCCAGAGAAAGTCCCGGTTGGGGGAAAAATAGAAATGCCGCATCGAATCGGTGGAATTTTAACTGCCGGGCTAAGCGCAGGTGTCCCTGCAGGCCAGCATGTTCATCCTCCGGACGGTAAATGAGAATTTCGTCAATTCCGGAGTAATGGCGGAGGAGGGGAGCTGTGTAAGCCCGGGTGAGGAAGGCAATGCGAGCATGCGGGTAATACTTGCGGAGCCAGGACACGGTGGGGGTGGTGAGAACCACATCCCCAATTCGGTCGGTACGAATCAGTAAAATATGGTGTAGATTATTTTTCATGGCCATGCTGCGCTTGATGGTGCAGTTCCAGTAATTTGAAGTAGCGAACCATCATATTCAGGGCATCGAACAGGGCGGCGAAAAAGCCAGGCCAGCCGTCCCGAAAACCGGCTTTAAAAAAATAGCGCCGGATAAAACGGGTAGCGGGAAGACTAAACCAGTACCGCCAGGCCGTTGAAAAAGAAGGGCGTACGCCCTGTTCCCACATGTAGTGAGCTTCGAATCCGGTGTAAAAATCGAATTTTTGCAGGTATTGGGAAATGGTCAGGTAAGGGAAGTGCATTAAATCGTTATGGAGCTTTCCCACCGCTCCATTAACCTGCAGTTTTTCATGAACGTGTTTTTGAGGAAAAACCGCATGTCCCTTTCGAAAAAGGCGTAACTGAACATCCGGGTACTGGGAACCATGCCGCAACCAGCGCCCAAAATAATGGTTCCGCCGGTTCATGGCAAAAGCAACAAAAGCACCCGGGTTCTGAATGCGTTCCCGGATTTCCCGGGCTAATTCCGGCGAAATCCGTTCGTCCGGATCCAGATAAAAAATCCAATCCCCGGTTGCCTGTTCCATGGCGAAGGCTTTGTTGACATTCAAATTAGTTAAATTAGGGCGCTGAAATACCCGGCACCCGAATTCCCGGGCAATGGGCAGAGAATCGTCTTCACTCTGGCAATCCACATACACCACCTCATCGGCAAATTGGAGGGTGGGCAATAGCTCGCGCAGATGCCCTGCTTCGTTGTGCCCGATTATGGTGATGCTTAAGCGAACCGGTTTCATCGGATCTCCTTTTTCCTTTTCAGCACCTGCCGATAAATTTGCAGGGTTTGTTGTAAAACGATCTTCTTGTCGAAACGTTCGCAGGCAGTGCGGCGCGCTTGCTCGCTCATCTGCTGACGCAATGATTTGTGAGTAATCAGCAGTTCCATTTTTTCCGCCAGTGCGGAGGCCTCGCCAGGAGGAACAATAAACCCTTCCTGCCCATCTGTAATCATCTCTGGCAGTACATTCACCCGGCTGGCAATGACGGGTTTCCCCATAGCCAGATATTCTGTGGTGATGCGCGATATGGCTTCGGAACCCAGGGAGCAAACCACACCCACATCAATTGTGTTGAGTAGGGGGCGTACATCCGCCTGTC
>JALXCH010000136.1 GCA_026991005.1 Calditrichia bacterium
CGCTCAAAATGGGGGCGTACGACTATATCACCAAGCCTTTCTCGCCCGATAAACTGTTGAGTATGTTGCAGCACCTGCAGCAATTCCACAAAGTGCTGGACGAAAATGTGCGCTTAAAAAAGCGGTTGAAGCTCTTCGAGAACCGGGTGATTGTGGGAAATTCTCCACCCATGCGGCGCCTGCTGGAAACCATCCGCCACGTCGCCCGCCACGACTACACCGTGCTGATTCAGGGCGAGAGTGGTACCGGCAAAGAGCTGGTGGCACGTGCCCTGCATTACCACAGTGCCCGTCGGGATAAACCGTTTGTACCCATCAATTGTGCGGTTATTCCGGAAACCCTGCTGGAGAGCGAACTGTTTGGCCACGAAAAAGGGGCGTTCTCCGGTGCCATCCGCCGCCACATTGGGTACTTCGAGCGGGCAAATGGCGGTACTCTTTTTATCGATGATATTGATGATTTGCCCATGCCGTTGCAGGTAAAGCTGTTGCGGGTGTTGCAGGAGCGGGAATTTCATCGCGTGGGCGGAACGGAAGCAGTGCAGGTGGATGTGCGGGTGATTGCCGCTACCAAAATCGATTTGCAGGAACGGGTAGCGCAGAATCGCTTTCGTGAGGATTTGTACTACCGCCTGAATATCATCCCTATTCAGGTGCCCCCGTTACGGGAGCGAAAGGAAGATATTCCGGCTTTGTTCGAACATTTTCTGGAAAAGCATGGCGCCCCGGAAAAAATTAAACAGGTTCCCCCCGAACTTTTGCAGCGGTTTATGGAATACGACTGGCCCGGGAATGTGCGGGAGCTGGAGAATATGGTGGAGCGCTTCATTGCCCTTTCCGATATGAAGTCGCTGGACATACAGACCCTGCTTCCCGGGATGGCGGCGCTTTCTCCGGAGCGGGAGGTTGCGGAAGTCGAAGAAAAAACTTACCCGCCTTTCCAGCAATTCATAGATGATAAAGAGAGGGAGATTATTCACTGGGCGCTGCGCCGGGCGGGGAATAATGTATCGCGGGCAGCCGAGTTACTCCGCATTCCCCGGAGCACCTTGCGCAGCAAAATGGCGCGATTGGGTATGGCGAAAGAAATGTTTTCTAACTAAACGCCCACCCGGTTACCGGGTTGTTTGCAGAATCTCCAGCAAGTCTGCTTCAAAAGTGGTTTCCGGAATCTCCACCATGCGGCCAATTTCTTTTCCATCCCGGAAAACAATAAAAGTAGGAACGCGTTTCACACCGTACTTTTCTGCGGATTTAGAGGGGTCCTGCAGCTTGCGGTCCACCGCGTAGATGGTAATTTTCAGGTGAGGATTGTGGGCTTCGTGAAGTGCTTTCAGGAAAGAAGGAACCCCGGCTTTGGAATCCGGGCACCAGATGCCCATGACGCACACAATATCCACATCCTGCTGAATGGCGTGCAGGTGCTGCACCACCTCTGAATCCGGCTGGTAAATCATGTATTCGGCTTTCCAGTCCGGAATTTCGTCCCAGATGTTCTGCGGGGTTACTTTGCCCACCAGTATTTTCATTCCTTTGTAATCCTGCACCTGATAGGTGGGCTGGGCTTTTTCCTGGGGCTCGGCCTGTTTTTTCTGGCAGCTCATTAAAAGGGCCAGCAAAAGAAAACCAATGAAGGTTAAACGGTTCATGGTGTGCCTCCTTGTGTTGCGGTAGTGTCGGAAGTGGGAGATGTACGCTCTGCCCGGGTGGTATCTGCCGGAGGTTTGCGGGACGATTTCCGGATGCGCTTTTCGGTAATTCCCTTGGGGGTCAGTACCAGGCGTACCACCACCTCGTCGGGTCCCCCCATTACCCCCAGATCCTTTCCATTCAACCAGATATCCACCCCATCTGCCCGACCCAGCACCAGTTGCACGGATTGTGCCGCTTCAATCTTTCGCTTTAGACCCGGAGGCATGATGTAATCGGTGGTATCCCGGGTGTCGCGAATCTCCCGAATCCAGGTACGTTGCAGGGCGCGGAGTTCCACCGTAACCGCTCCCGCTTGCTGGCTCCGGCTAATGGTATTCCCCGAGAGCTGGGGGGTAAGCAAACTGTCCTGCGCCTGAAGCTCTTCAATAAAATCCGAAACGGTAATTTCCTTCACCTCAAAATGGGCATTTTTCATGAACACGTATTGTTTGTAAGCAAAATATCCCACAATTCCGATTAACAGGACGGTGACGCCTACCCAGAAGTAGCGATACCATTTATCCAGATTGATATTGC
>JALXCH010000137.1 GCA_026991005.1 Calditrichia bacterium
CATAAATGGTACTTCCGACCATGTTCATATCGTTTGTGAATTACCACGAACAATTTCTTTAAGCAAATTCATCGAAGAAATTAAGAATAATTCTTCATTATGGATTAAAAGACAAGACGTCAAATTTCAGAAATTTTATTGGCAAAAGGGATATGGGGCGTTTTCGGTAAGTCCTTCAAACCTTTCTTTGGTAATTCAATATGTTCAGAATCAAGAAAAACATCACCAACGTGTTTCCTTTCAGGAAGAATTAATTCGTTTATTAGAAAAACACGGTGTTGAATACGATGAAAAATTTTTGTGGGATTAAACAAATTAATGGAATGATTTAAAATATTCCGGTTAAATTCAGGTATTCAAATAAATAAATCTGAACACAAAGAAAAGATTATTTGTTAACACATAAGGTTCTGAAAAAGCGTTATTTTTGGAAAAATAGAGGGGAATTTTGTATCGCTCTTTCAGAGCTCTTATTTATTTGGTCATTTCTCTAACCCCAGGGCTCCGCCCTGGGCTATCTACGTGTGACCCCTTTGGGGTCTTCCTCCCGTAGATTCTGCAAAATTGTGTTTAAATAAAAAAGGCAGGTTAATGACAAACCGAGCGCGAAGCGCTCGCACACGCGCAGCTTGGGGCGAAGCCCCGGGTAACGGGGCATTCAGGCACCACGCCAAGCCCTGAAGGGGCGTCATACCGGAAAATCCTCCCATCCACAATATATCATGAATATTGCCTATTTTGTATTTAATTGTTTCGCTCTTTCAGAGCTCTTATTTATTTGGTCATTTCTCTAATCCCAGGGCTGCGCCCTGGGCTATCTATGTTTGACCCCTTTGGGGTCTTCCTTCCGTAGATTCTGCAAAATTGTGTTTAAATAAAAAAGGCAGGTTAATGACAAACCGAGCGCGAAGCGCTCGCACACGCGCAGCTTGGGGCGAAGCCCCGGGTAACGGGGCATTCAGGCACCACGCCAAGCCCTGAAGGGGCGTCATACCGGAAAATCCTCCCATCCACAATATATCATGAATATTGCCTATTTTGTATTTAATTGTTTCGCTCTTTCAGAGCTCTTATTTATTTGGTCATTTCTCTAATCCCAGGGCTGCGCCCTGGGCTATCTATGTTTGACCCCTTTGGGGTCTTCCTTCCGTAGATTCTGCAAAATTGTGTTTAAATAAAAAAGGCAGGTTAATGACAAACCGAGCGCGAAGCGCTCGCACAAGGATAGCCCGGGGCGAAGCCCCGGGGGAATGAGCCTCCCGCACCACATCAAGCCCTGTATGGGCATCACACCGGAAAAATCTCCCAACACACAATATTTCACGAAAATTGCCCATTTTGTATTTAGAAATTGTATCGCTCTTTCAGAGCTCTTAATTATTTGTTCATTCCTCTCAACCCAGGGCTGCGCCCTGGGCTACCTAAATGTGACCCCTTCAGGGTCATGGATATTTTATCAAAAAAGATGAAAAGCGGCAATCCTGGATTGAACGAAGACAGTAGCTCAGCTGGATATCTATTTTGAAGGAAGATTAAATTTGGCGCTCTAATTGAAAGGGGTATTTACACAAAAAATGAAACGGTCTCAAATAGCCTCATTCCTTTGATATTGCAGGGAGACCTGTAACGATTCTTCCTGTTTTAAATATCTCTATTACATACACGTTCCCTTTCCCTGCATAGTACTCATCTAAACTTTGAGCGTCATGTTTTAGGAACAAATTAATTATAAAACTCTTTCCTTTAACTCCGTTTAAGAACCCTACCCTAAAAGGAAACTGATCCCCTTTGAGTATTCCATATATTTGTCTATTAGTTATCTCTGAAACTAAATAAACAACAGAATCAAATGCAATCATTTCCTCTCCTTTAAATATATAAACTTCTAGACCTACTCTTGCATGATCATACTTACTCAAATATGCCTTAATTGTGTATTTATCTCCCCATGGAGCAGTAACTTCATACTTATAATACCTAAATCCATCTAAACTTTTACTATTTTCTATGAAATCGTTAAATATCTCTCTTAGGTATGAAAGTTCTTCATCATTCATAAGATGGTTGTAATTGAATTTCATTGTAAGTTCTGCTATGCGCTCTGCAAACTTAAACTTCTTTTTTTGACTAAGATTTTCACCAACCTTAAAAACAGCTGTATAATATCTTTCATCATCAGGAACAACTTCAACTCCTTCCACATTACTTTCAATAAATCTCTTATAC
>JALXCH010000138.1 GCA_026991005.1 Calditrichia bacterium
ACCATTGCCAATCCCGTGGAGCTCACGGAAAAGATTATCGAAGAACCGGTGGAGCTGGTGGAGCGCAGCGGTGCACCGCGCGGGCGTAAGCATTTTGTTTTTTACAATCCTCCGGTGGTAAACCGACAATTGGGCATTCGCCGCTCGGTGGTGAATGAGGTACGGCGTCTGGCGCGCCACCTGCTGGAGGCAAAGGTGCAGTTTATTGTGTTTGCCCGCAGTCGGGTACGAGTGGAGGTAATTACCCGTTACATCAAAGAGGAGGCCCGCCGCCTGCACATTCCCGCCGAGCGGGTGCGGGGTTACCGGGGAGGTTACCTGCCCCTGGAGCGCCGCGCCATTGAGCAGGGCTTGAAAAGTGGGGAGATTCTGGCTGTGGTAAGCACAAATGCGCTGGAATTGGGCATCGATATTGGGCAGCTGGATGTCTCCATTCTGGCGGGATATCCGGGAACCATTGCCAGTTCCTGGCAACAGGCCGGGCGGGCAGGTCGCCGCACCGGTACCTCCCTTACCGTGCTGGTGGCCAGCAGCGCTCCCATGGATCAGTTCCTGATGGACCATCCCGAATACTTTTTCGGGCAGAATCCGGAAAATTGCATTGTGGATCCCAACAACCTGCTCATTTTGATGAGCCACATCAAATGTGCTGCCTTTGAGTTGCCATTTACCGAGGGGGAACGTTTTGGCATCGAAGCTACCGGGGAGGTTCTGGATTATCTAGTGGAGAAAAATGTTCTGCGCCGGGCGGAAGGAAAATACTTCTGGATGAGTGAAATCTACCCTGCGGAAGAGGTAAGCTTGCGCAGTGCTTCCCCGGACAATGTGGTAATTGTGGATACCACCCACGGGGAGCGAGTAATTGGAGAAGTGGATCTCTTCAGCGCTCCGGAACTGGTGCACCAGGAAGCGATTTACATGCATGAAACCAACCAGTACCATGTGGATAAACTGGATTGGGAACGTAAAAAGGCGTACGTTCGGGAAGTCAGTGTGGATTACTTCACCGATGCCATTACCAAGGTGAACATCAAAGTGCTGGAAGTGGACGAAAGCCGTGCACTGGGACGGGTAACGCTGCATTACGGTGAGATAAATGTGAGCCGGGTGACGACCGGGTACAAAAAGATTAAGTTTTTTACCCACGAGAATGTGGGTTCGGGACGGGTGTATTTACCGGAATTGGAGATGGCAACGGCAGCCACCTGGCTGGAGTTACCCCCGGAGTTTGTGGCGTCGTTGGAAATTGGGGAGGAGGAGCTGGGCGGAGCGCTGCAGGGAGTGGCAAATCTGCTGCGCAACCTGGCACCGGTATTCCTGATGTGCGATCCCGGAGATATTCGTACGGTACCCATGGTGCGAGCACCCTTTTCGCAACGCCCCACTGTGTATTTGTACGATAACTATCCCGGTGGTGTGGGCTTAAGCTGGAAGTTCGTTCACAATCCCGAGCCAATTTTGCGCTCGGCGTTGGAACGGGTTTCCCGCTGCACCTGTCAGTCCGGTTGCCCGGGATGTGTGGGACCCCAGCTGGAAGTGGGAGAGCGGGGGAAAGAACTGGCTCGTTTGCTGCTCCGGAAAATTCTGGAAAAAACGGAAGGATAGGTCTGAAGCTGTTTTGTTGATGGATACAATTTTTTACCGTATATTTTGCAAAATCCAATAAAAAAAAGTGCCAGAATATTTTTGATTATAATGAAATATTTTTTATATTAAAGAAGTTAAAAAAGAGGCTCTTTTTTATTCATTTTAACAGTTTGGTAGTGAAAAACACCCCGTTCCGGTAATCTAAAATTATCGAGTTTCCCATGAGCCAGAAGCTTTTTTTTAAATCGATTTCTATACTTCCGATGATCGCTCTGTTTTACTTTAGTACCTCCTACTGTCAACCATCCGGAAAAGGCAATTTTTACGATGAATTTCTCATGATGCCGGGTAACATGGCTCACTCCCCTTCCAGGGTTACGGGGAATAAATACGTTCAGTTTATGAACTTCATTAAGAGGGAAATATTTCCGAAATTTCCGGCAGAAAATATAAGTCATCCGGATGATATATACTGGGATGATCGGTTCTCTTTTCCGGGTATTAACGGGATCGTATATGCGATTGCGGTTTCTGCCGATGGTGACGTATATGTTGGTGGTAATTTTACATTAGCGGGTACCACCAGGGTAAACAATATTGCTCGTTGGGATGGTGAGAAGTGGCACGATG
>JALXCH010000139.1 GCA_026991005.1 Calditrichia bacterium
TGATGAATTTCTGCAGGAAAGCCGGATGCGGGAAATCCGCACGTCCGGTTTGACGAGGGGAAAGGCGAATGTAAAGGAATTCCCTTTACATTCCCTTTTCTACTCTACTGTGATTCGTGGGCAAACATCAATTAATTTATGGTTCAATATAAGATACGTTTGTTTAGTAACATCCCTCATTTTTTCAAATCTGGAAAAAGCACCTCCAAAATTTCTATTTTTAGGAAAGTTTACTTGTAATTTCTTTTACGAAATCACCACCTCTATTGGCCGAATCTCTTGAAATACTTAGCTTTTAGTAACTTTGTTCGTTTTTTCTTTAATGTGGCACAATGATTGTAATCTACATTTTCAAATGTAGTTTTTAGATATTGAATTATTTAGTTAATGGACTATAATTAATGAAGAATGACTTTGACATTTACGAACCGGTTCTCACGATTGGGACGGTGGCAAAGAAACTGAACGTTGCCGTGCAAACAATTCGACTGTATGAGCAGGAAGGATTGATTCTTCCCTACAAGACCGAAACGGGACGACGCATGTTTAGCATGCACGATCTGGAACGTTTGCAATGTATTCGAAAACTCCTCACCGAAGATGGGCTGAATATTACCGGAATTAAACGGCTAATGTCGTTAATTCCCTGCTGGGAATTTAAAGGCGGTCTGGATGAAGAGTGCAAGAGTTGCCCTGCATACTACGAGACCATTGGCCCGTGCTGGAGCATTAAAAATGTAGGGAGCAAATGTCAAGGGCAGGACTGCCGATTGTGCCCCGTTTATCGCATGAACATCAGTTGTGCTAAAATGAAAGCAATCCTTTTTGGTCATCACCGTCCGGAAGATGAGGAGAATTCATAAGGGAAAGATGAAAAAATGATTTTCTTTCTATTATAAATTCTGTTGGTTGTTTTGTGAAATAATTATTTAAAAACGAGGGTGTTATGAAACGGTTATTGATTTTGGGTGCTGGTACCGGTGGTACAATTATGGTCAACAAATTGGCTCCGGTATTAGACCGTGCCGAGTGGGAAATTACTATCGTGGATCAGGATGAGAAGCATTACTACCAGCCAGGATTTTTATTCATTCCGTTCGGTATTTACAATCGGGAGGATGTGATTAAGCCGAAGCGGGATTTTTTCCCGCCCGGAGTGGAGGTGGTGATGTCGTCCATCGAGCTGATTGAGCCCAAGGAAAATCGGGTGAAGCTGGGCAACGGACGGGTGATTCATTACGATATTCTCATCATTGCCACAGGCGCCCGGGTGCATCCTGAAGAAACCGAAGGGATGAAGGATGGCGGTGCCTGGTACCAGAACATTTTCGATTTTTACACCATCGAAGGTGCCATGGCATTGCGACAGTTCCTGAAGTACTGGGAAGGCGGACGCATGGTACTCAATGTGGTGGAGATGCCCATCAAGTGTCCGGTGGCACCGCTGGAATTTGTGTTTCTGGCCGATTGGTGGTTTACCGAACAGGGAATTCGGGACAAGGTGGAAATTCAATATGTCACGCCGTTACCGGGTGCTTTTACCAAACCGCGGGCAGCTCAGTTCCTGGGGAATTTCCTGGAAAAGAAAAACATCCATCTGGTTCCGGAATTCAACACCGCCCGGGTGGATTCTTCAAAAAACAAAATTATTTCCTGGGACGAGCGGGAAATTGAATATGATCTGCTGGTTACCATCCCTACCAACATGGGCTCCGAAGTCATAGCGGCTTCGGGATTGGGCGACGATCTGAATTTCATTCCCACCGACAAACATACGCTACAATCCAAAGAGTACGAAAATGTGTTTGTGATTGGTGATGCCACGGATTTACCCAGTTCGAAGGCGGGCTCGGTAGCTCATTTCGAAGCAGATATTCTCTTCGAAAACATTCTGCGTTACATTGAGGGGCGTCCCCTGAAACCTGATTTTGATGGCCATGCCAACTGTTTTATCGAATCCGGTTTTGGCAAAGGGATTCTGATTGATTTCAATTACGATGTGGAACCGCTGCCGGGAAAATTTCCCCTGCCGGGCATCGGGCCGTACAGCCTGTTGCAGGAAACCCGCATGAACCACTGGGGCAAAATGTTATTCCGATGGATGTACTGGAACCTCTTGCTGAAAGGTTCCGAGCTCCCCATCGAAGCACAGATGAATATGGCAGGAAAGAGGTTATAGCCATGGAAAACAAACAGATCGAACAACAGTTGCAAGAGATTAATCAAAAGCTGGACGCGGTGATGTCCTGGATGCAGGAACAGCAGCGCCGCAAACGGGAAATGGATGAGTTGAAGGAAGACCTCACCCTTATCGGAAAAGATGTATTTCAGGCGGCTGTGGTGGAATTAAACGAGGTGGCACAACATTTCGATACCGGCGATTTTCTGTTCCTGTTGAAAAAGCTGTTGCGCAATACCCGCAATCTGATTCGGGTAATGGATAAGCTGGAAAGCGCCTTCGATTTTTCCGAGGATTTTGTACCGCTCACCAAGGATATGGTGGGGCAGGTTATGGAAACCCTGGAGGAACTGGATCGCAAAGGCTATTTTGAATTTGGAAAGGAACTCTTCAAAATTGTGGATACGATTGTGACTTCCTTTACTCTGGAAGATGTGCGTCTGCTGCGAGAAAATATTACCTCTATTCTGCTTACGGTTAAGAATTTAACCCAGCCCGAAATGTTGAGCACGGTGAACAATGCTCTGAGCTTCTTCCAGAAGATGGATATTGCCGTGGAAGAGAAGGTGAGTTATCGCGATCTGTTCCGGAGTCTCCGTGACCCAGAAATGAAGCGCGGTCTGGCTTTTGTTATTCAATTTATGAAAAATATGGCACGACCGGATAATCCGGTGCTGGAATTCAAAACAGAAAATACACAACAATAAGGAGGAGATAGTATGCCTACCAAAACCATTGCAGGTAAAACCGTGGAAGTGGATGCCGAAGGATTTCTGGTAAATCCGGATGATTGGACCGAGGAGATGGCACCCGAGCTGGCCAAAGAGGAGGGAATCGAGGAATTAACCGAACGCCACTGGGATGTGATTCGGTTTATGCGCAAGGATTTTAAGGAGAAGGGGCAGATTCCCACGATTCGGCGCATCAAGAATGTGGGAGGTATTCCCACCGGAGAGTTGTACCAGCTCTTCCCCCAGGGACCGGCGAAAAAGGCTGCAAAGATTGCCGGATTGGGTAAACCGCAGGGGTGTGTGTAATTCCATAAAAAATGATTTTAACCAATCAATATAGGAGGCCTGACCATGGCCAATGAAACACCCGAAAAAATCCGTAAAGTATCCATTATCATCTCTAAAGGCTCGCTGGATGGTGTGTATCCCGGACTGATTATGGCCAACGGCGCCCGGATGGAAGGGATTGAGGCGAATGTGTTTTTCACCTTCTTTGGGCTGGAAGCGATAATGAAAAAGCGGTTGAACAAACTGAAAGTCGCTACCGTGGGAAATCCTGCCATGCATATTCCTTCGCTTCTGGGCATCCTGCCGGGTATGTCTGCTTTTGCCACCTGGAAGATGAAACAGGAGATGGAAAAGCTGGATATTCCGCCCGTAGGGGAGTTCATCGAAATGATTGCTGATGCAGGTGCCAAACTGTACGCCTGCAAGGCAACGGTGGAGATGTTTCACCTGACAAAGGATGATTTTGTGGAGCAGGTGGAAGATATTATTAATGTCGGGAAGTTCTACGAAGTTTCAGCAGGAGGTAGTATCATTTTTACCTGATCTCCATTTGCCCTTTTGATCTCTCTTAATAAACGAAAGCCTGCCCCTTTTGGAATAGATGGGCAGGCTTTTCCTGTTTAGAAAAATGGATTAGGGTAAAACCTGGGAATCACCAGTACCTGGTAATTATTCCAGCACTTCTTCCATTTCTTTGAATGCTTCGTGAACGCGATCCAATGCCGCTTGTAATTGCTCCTGATTGGAGACGTCCGTTTTGGCCAGAGCTTCCACTGCGGCAGCCAGTTCCTTTCGGGCAGCATCGAAAGCGGCCTGATGTTCGGCTAATTTGGCCGGTAAGGTAACCGCTTCCACCGCTTTCATCTTTTCCTGAAATTCCGGAATGGTTTCCTTTACTTTATCCCATTGATTGTTGGGAATGTAATCGTGGAAAACTTTGAAAAGCACCTTATGAAATTCATCCAGAGCGGGTACTGCCGGTTTGAGAATTCCTACTAATTTTTCGAAACTGGTATGTAAATCCCGCGCCGCGTTAAGCAGAGCCTCCGTATCGTTCTTCTCTATGGCTGCACCGTATTCCTGGAGGATTTGCCCCATTTTTTCTACCCCTTGCTGCCAGTGCATGGATTTATCCCGTAAACTATCCGGAAATTGAACGGATTTTAGAGCCTGATACTGTTTCTGCAGCTCCGGGTACAGGGATTTAAGCTGCTCGACATCCTTCTCCGGATAGGCATCGTGCCACATGGGGTGGATCACTTCGTGCATGGCCTTTAACGCTGCCTTTGGAGTAAGGGACGTGGCAGCTTTTTCTGTACTTGCGGGCTGCTGTTTTTCCTGTTTGCCACAAAAGAGAACCAGCATAGCCAGAACAAGGGAGAAAATAATTACAAATCGTTTCATAAAAGACCTCCGTTATTTTATGTAAATAGGCCGGATTAAATAGTGCGAAAATTTAATGGAGTTTAATGGTATATCAAAAGATAAAAATTTTTAGTGGTGTCTTTGGGATTGTGTCATACTACATGGGGAACGATTGTCTTTTCTAATTCTTAAATTTAACCCCAATGGATGCTAAGAAGAGGCACAAAATAGCAAATAGAAAATTCCAAACAGCAAATCCCAAATCCCAAATCCCAAACACCAAATTCCAATTTCCAATAAACAATTATTTTTCATTCGTGCTTATTCGTGTGATTCGTGGTTCTAATAATTTCAGTATTGTTTCGCCCCTTTGGGGCTCCAAATTGGGGTGTTCTTCATTCCCAGGGCTCCGCCCTGGGCTACCTAAGTTGGAGTGCTTCGCACTCCTGAGACAACAATTTATTGCATTCACTTTTTGCATCTCTATTGGCTTTTTAGACCTTCACAAAATGGCTTTGTTTCACATCAGCGAATTGTAGCCAATTTGTACGAGCCTGCCCAATAAAAAGCTATTAATTCAAAATTTCAAAGTCCCAAATTCTAAATAATTTAACTGGCTCTTTCCAGACCTAACCTGATTTATATTATCTTTTTATTCGTGCCCATTCGTGTGATTCGTGGGCAAAAACTCAATCTTTTAATCCGTGGGCAAATACCCATTCATTTTATTCGTGCTTATTCATGTAATTCGTGGTAAAGTGACTATTCGTTCCTGGGGTTATAAAAAATAATTCAAAATTTTGTTCAAACCATTTCCGTGGATCGTTTTAAGATAGAAATTCTGAAAAAAAAGCGCCACATCATAAGTGGTTAATTTATCCCGCTTAAAAACCATTCTTTTTCCTGAACTATTTTTTTATATTTACGTAACTGAGATTTAACGGACAGATTCGGGAAGCGCGAATGGATTGGAAGAGACGACATCGAGCATTTATCCTCCTGTATTTTTGTGCCATAACTCTGCTGGGCGGGTACAATTTTTTTCAGGTGGTGCACCAGGCAACGGATCAGAACATTTTCGTCAGCGATCCGCGGGGAGTTCGGATTATTTACATTGAAAAAGGAGGTGCTTCGGATCGGGCGGGACTAAAGGTGGGCGATATCATTACCCGAATTAATGGGCAAACATTTCGTAACGCCCGCGAAGCAGACATCCTGCTGCAAAAAGAGTATATCGGAAAAACCCTGGAATACGAAATTCTACGAAACGGCAAACCCATGACCATCCACGTTCGGCTCGCTCCTTTTGGAGTGCAGCTTTTTTATTTGCTTACCGTGTTGCTGGGAATTCTGTATGGTTTGCTGGGACTGTTTGTGGGAGTTTCTCGTCCGCATCTTAAGGAAGCGCGATTGTTCGCCTACGCAACCATTACGCTGAATTTTGCTCTCTGGTTACGGGTTATTCCCCGACCATCGCAAAGCTCGGAATTGTTTTATCGTGTCATGTTTTTTCTGGATGCCATCTCGGTTCTCATGAGCATGCTGCTGTTGTTTACACTTTCTTTTTATTTTCCCGATCGCCGTTTTGGCAAGGAAATTTCCATTCGTAAACGGCTATTCTTTTTATATTCTGTTGGTGGTATTATTTTACTGTTTCTAATTGGTGCTGGTTTCGGCTTTTATCGCATGCAATGGCTATCCTTTCTATTCCTGCTATTTTTAGGATTAGGACTGGCTGCACTTAACCACAAACATCGATATATACGGGAGGAATATCGGAAAAAATCGAAATATTTAAGATACAACAATTTTCTGTTGATATTTGTCACTCTCCTCTCAATTGTTCTCTATATTTTCTCTCGAGCGCGTACTCCATTTACAAGTTATCTCCCGTATGTTTTATTTCCGCTTTTTCTCTCACCCGTTTTTATTTTTATCACCATTCAGCGTTATCGCATATTCGACTTAACCATCATTATTCGGAAGAACTGGATTTATTACACAGTAACCAGCCTGCACACGGCGTTTACGGTATTCATTCTTATTTTGCTTATTAATCATCTGCCGAACATTCGTTCTTACTTGCCGGTTATTTTGTTTCACGAAAGCAGCGTGGAGATACTCAGCATCGAGCAAATGACCTCCTCTGGCAGCGCACCCCAGGAAGGGGTTTTGTTGGGATACGGAATTTTGTTCACGCTGCTTATTCTCTGGGTGCATCGCAAGACGCGCAGTTTAATTGACCGGCGGTTTTTCCAGAGCAAATATGATTACCGCACCGCGCTACGGGAATTCTCGCCCCTGGGGCTCATTGCTCCCAATGAAGAAATTTTAGCCCGGCAGGTCATCGAAAATGTGGACAATATCATGCATCTGAAGCAAATTGCCCTGTGTCTGAAGGAAAATGACACGTTTGTCATCAAAGCACAGAAGGGATTTGCACTGCCGAATCATTTCCAGCTTACCACCGAAACGGTTGCTCCGCTTGTTGCCAATCCCCATTCTTTTATCGAACTTACCCGGTTTGAAGATAACCAGTTTCGATCTCTTATTGAGGCGGGAGCACTTTATGTGCAGTGTGTTCGCAGTAAGAGTCAAAATCTGGGATTTTTGATTCTGGGGGAGAAGCGTTCGGAGACCCCGTTTAATAAGGAAGACCTGGAACTGCTGCAGATTATTGCCACGCAGATTGCCATTGCCATCGAGAACATCAATTTGCATCGGGAGTTTAGCGAGAAGGAGCGTCTGGCGCACGAATTGAACATGGCGCGGGAGATTCAGTTACAATCCTTACCGCGACCGCATCTCCATCTTCCGCCTTTTGACTTATTTGCCCATCTGGTACCTGCTCGGGAGGTGGGAGGCGATTATTACGATTATTTCGTGATTGAACCGCACCTGCTGGCTGTGTTGATTGGTGACGTAGCAGGTAAAGGGATGCCAGCGGCATTGTTTATGTCCCGCATTCAGGGGATTCTTCGTTCGTTAAAACATCTTCACGCCTCTCCCCGGGAGCTT
>JALXCH010000140.1:0-417 GCA_026991005.1 Calditrichia bacterium
TTTGCAAAAGCGTGTAGAGCGCCTGCCAGCGAAAATTTTCCCGGGCTTTGAATAAAATAATCACCACCTCGGCAAAGGTAATGGCAATGTAAGAAACCGTGGAAATCCAGATAAGCAAACGTGCCAGGGGGGGGTAGTGCAGCAGCAGCGTCAGTCCCACCACCACAATTAAAAAAATGAGGGAAAGAAAAATCTTCAGGAAAATGGTGTTTCCAAACTGTTTCTCAATATTTTCCCGGGTTGGTTCGTGGGCAATTTCGCGCAGGATAAGACTATTTACTCCCAGATCGGCCAGGATGTAAATCATTCCCGGCAGGGAACGCGCCAGGCTCCACATTCCATAATTTTCGCTCCCCAGATATCGAATCAGTATCACCCCCTGCACAAACAGGATGCCACTGGAGAGAATGTTTACAC
>JALXCH010000140.1:427-7575 GCA_026991005.1 Calditrichia bacterium
GAAATGTTACGGAAAAATTTGCGCAGGTCAAAACTCAAGGAACAATCTCAGATTAAATTTCAAATTCCAAATCCCAAAATTCAAAAAAACCGCAGCGCCCGCAGCGAACACTCCGCAGGATTCTGCAAAAACGAAAAGTCAGATGAGAAATTCCAAATCCCAATTAACAAAAAACAAATTCCAAATCTCAAATAACAAGCATCAAATTCCAAATGATTTAACAGATTCTTCGCTAACCTAATTTTATCATCATTTTTCATTCGTGTTTATTCGTGTGATTCGTGGTTAAAAATAAATGCTTTTCATTCGTGGTTAAATTTATGACGATGCCTTCTGGAGGTTCGGATTACCATTGTATGTTATTTGCATTCTGTGGTCTCTGTGGTTTCTGTGTTTTCTGTGGTTTTATTTTGTGCAGTTCTCCCTTTCTAAAATCCCAACCACTATTATTCAGATTTTGCTGATGATACTTTTGTGCTTACCGGACAATTCCGGTTCCAGATGATCGACCACTTTCCAATCGATGCGCACCTCTTTCCCCAGATATTCCTTCAACTTATCGACAACCGGTTTCCAATTATTGGAATTGTTATGATGAAAAGGCACCAACCAGAGAACCATATGTTTTTTGCTTTTCAGTACCAGACGGAACGTTGCCAGTTCATTACTCATATCAGCAAAAATGTCGTCCAGTAGAATGTGCAGGTTCAGTTCTCGCCCGGAAGGGGTGCGAAAAATTTCGGTGTGTTTTCCCTTCACCGAACGAATAAGTGGCGTATTATCTCCACAATCGCAGAGATGGGAAGCAAACTGCACTTCATCACCAATTTCGTAGCGAATTAGCGGCATTACCCGGTTTAACAAATCGGTAATCAGCAGCGAACCACTCCCCTGGAAAGGTTGTTTTCTACCGCGCACTTCCAGATAGTAGCGTTCGCTGTCCACATGCATCCCTTCTCGCATGATGCACTCGTGTGCCATGTGCATGGCCTCTGCCGCACCATACAACTGATACACCCTGGCAGAATAGCACTCTTCCAGTTGACGGCGCATAGAGCGGGTAAGCACCTCTCCCATGGTAATAATCGTTTTCACCGATAAGTCCATCTTTCTCTCCCGAGCAAAGCGGCACAATTGGCGAATGGGAGTAGGATATCCGTAAATCCAGCGGATGTTCTTACTTTGAAAAAATTCTAACAGTTCCGGAATTACTTCCCGGGTAATGCGAAATCCGTTCAATCGATAGGTTTGCTCATCATCCGCTTCCATCAGCGCATCCTCCCGATCCTCCCTGTACAGCCGGCCCTTGATAATCAGCTCTCGCTCACCGGGTTTCCAGCCCAGAGCAAATTTTTGCAGGCTGTAAAGCAAAAATTCCCGGCGCACCAGACGGCGATCTTTGTAAAACAGGAAAGGAGTACCTGTGGTACCCGAAGTGGCATCTTCTTCGGCAAATTTGCGCTCCCCCGGAATGTCAGTGAGTCGCTCTGCAATTTCCGCTTTCATTAGCATTTCGCGGTTTACCACAGGAAGTTTCCGAAAATCATCCGGTGTGCGTAAATCCCCGGGCTTCCATCCCGCCTCCCGATACAGTTTGCGGTAAAATGGAACATGCTGGTAAGCGTATTCCACCATCTCCCGCAACTTTCGCCACTGGTAATCTCGAATCGCTTCCGGGGATTGGCGGCGGAACTCCTGTAATCTACCGATTTCCCGATAAAATTTTCGGTAAGCGACCCGACGAAGTTTTTTTCGTAACATCCCTGTCACTATACTATCCCCTATTATTGTTTTTTAACCACTACATAACTTATTTTCCCAGATTTGAGAGGCGGGATTTCATCAACCAGTTCCACATTTAAATCGATTTCTTCTCCCAGGAACCTCCCCAATGTGGCGATAATTTGTTTTTCGTGTGTTGCTTGCCAGATATCATTTACTACCAGTTGAATCCGTACCTGCCCGGCATTTTCCTGGATGATGCGAAATTTCTCCACCGACGGAAAATCTTTGAAAAAATGGGGGAAAATACTGGGAATAATCATCCGCCCATTTTTTAATTGCAGTACCTGATTCATCCGTCCTACAATTTTTTCCACACTCTGTAATCCCCGGCCACAGGGACACTCCGAACGGGGAAGTTGCACCAGGTCGCCTGTTCGGTAGCGGATAAACGGTGTGGCGTAATTCACCAGGTCGGTAATAATTAATTCCCCCAAGCCCGAATCCGGCTGGCTGCGCAGCGGTTCCACCTCCACAATCACGTTTTCGTCATTCACATGGTACAAACCGCTTTCGGGACACTGAAAAATGATGGTGTTGGTCTCTCGATTACCGTAAAAATCCGCTACCGGTGTACCAAAAGCCTCTTCCATTAATTTTCTCTGTTCCGGAAAAAGCGTTTCGCCGGTGGTAAATACGGCCCCGGGCGGAGGTACTGTCAGATCACGTTCTAAAATAAACTTTGCCAGAATGGTAAGGGAAGAAGGGTACCCTTTGAGAAAAGCACCCGGTTTGTGCCGTAGAAATGCCACCATTTCCAGCAATAGTGATTCGTGAATGCGGTAGGCATCGTAGTAATGTTCCCGGGCAAAGAATCGATAAAAACGCTGCTTCCAGTTCGTTTCGCGTTGGGTATCGATAGGGGAGCTCCAGAAATAAGCAATGGGAAGTCCGGGCCGATATCCCCACCATCCATATCCGCGAAATGCGGCTGCCGCTGCCCAGGATTTTTCCACTCCCGCGGGCAGATAGAATTGCATGGGTACACCGGTAGAACCACCCGTGTTGTATTTTACTCGCCGCTGGCGAAACGCGCGGGTGGAAATACGCTCCAGTTCCTCTCGAATAATCTGCTTATCGATGGTAGGTAACTGCTGCAAATCGGTAACATCGGTGATTTTTCCGGGGTGGAATCCCACACGCTCCATCACTTCATGGTAGTACTCGCTCTCCCGATAAGCAAAAGAAAGTAACTGCTGCAATCGGGTTAGTTGAAGATTGCGGAGTTCCTCCCGGGAGAGATACTGCGTTTTTAAAAGCTCTTTCCAGTACGGTTTAATCTTCCCTTCTTGCGGTACCCGAATCTCGAATAAAGGAAATAAGAACGTCTGATAAAACCAGGCGTAACCTTGGTCGAACCAATTCATGTTGTTTCTTCTCTCTGTAAATTTCCCGGTCGATAGGCAACACTTAAAGCGGCCAGCATCGTCACCAGCCAGAGCCAGTTGGACATTGCCACGTACATATCCACCAGCATGTGTAAGGCATTGGCAAAGATAGCTGTGCCAATGGAAAACCCCAGAAAACGATAGGGACCTTCCTTCCGAAACACCCGAAACGCGATGCGCCAGGCGCCCAACAAAAGTGCCAGAAAACTGACAATACCTGGAATTCCCATCTCCGACCACACCAGCAAATACTGATTATGCACGGTGTGCAGCCAGGTGTGAAGTTGCAACCCGGGATGATAATAATCCCGCATCAGAAAAGGGAACGTGTTTACTCCTATTCCCCATAACGGGTGGGTTTTAATCATCTGCCAGGCAATTTTGTTGAGGTAAATCCGGGAATGAGCCGATTCGTCGCCAAAATGGAGGCGCTGCAAAATAGGCTGATGAAATATTAGAAGAAAAGCCAGCAGTGCCAGCAGCATCATCCCCAGCTCTCGCTTATCAATCACCCCGTACTTATGCAGGAAAAACACCATCACTCCCAACGCCAAAAAGGCGCTGATCCACCCGCCCCGGGAGAAGGTAAACAGCACCAGAATGGCGTTCAGGATCAGAAACAATCCCGTACTCCAGCGTCCTTCCTTCTGTTTACCGGTAAACCAGAACCCGAAAAGCAACAGCAAGGTGGGAACAAAAAATTCCGCAAAGGAATTGGGGTTTGCGAAGGAACCTTCCAGGCGAAAATCGGAAATACCGCCTCGCTGAGCTACTTCAATCATAAAAATCACAAATTCCACACCCACCAGCAAGAAAATCCCTTTCCGAAAGAGACGGTTCAAATCCATAAACTGAAAAATACGCACCAGAAAGAAGTACACCACCAGCAATTTGGCGAAATTAATAATCTGGTAACTGCTGACGAGTAAATTAAAAGTGTTAAAAAGGGAGAGCACCGAAGCCAGAAGCAGCCCCCACAAAGGTGCTTCGATAGCGGGAACCCAGTATTGTTTGCGGAACCAGGGAATACGATATTCCACACTGAAAACCACCACCAGAAGGAAAAATATGACATCATAGGAAGTCACAGAGATGCCATCGTACCAGCTACACCCGTACACAATGGAGAAATATTTGTCCGGGATAAAAACCATGCTGAAGAAGAAAAAATACATCAGCACCCACAGCCGGTTGGTGGTGGTTAGAATCCCCACCAGAAAACCGATACCCCCGATAATAACCACAATCCGGTAGAGGCTCATGGTTTGAATTTGCAGAAAAAGATAGCCTACCAGCACTCCCACCAGCGCCCAGAGGAACATGCGTAGAATCTGCGAACGGGGAGAAGTGCTAACGTCAAGACCAGGCATTGGGCTTCCCCAGCAGTTTTTTCAGTTGTTCCCGCTGCACGAATTGTTTGAGTTCGGGAGAGACCAGCCGTTTTTCCCGTTTCAAAAAGCCCATCAGATAGTGTTTGAGCATCCACATGCTGCCCATCACATAAGGGTAGGTTACCAGGTGGCGGACAAATTTGGCCGCCACGAACAGAGGATGGTAACCCACCAGATAGGCAGCTTTCCCCCAATTTTCGAAAATGCCCAGGGGGCCCCGGCGTGCGCCCACCCGACGGTAATGGTAAAAATACAGTTCGGGAATGCGGCGCGCTTCCCAGCCCCTGCGCATCGCTTTCAGATTATCCACAATATCCCAGCCAATCCGATCGTCCAGCCAGCCAATTTCTTCCAGGCATTGCACCCGATAGAATTTATTGGGCCCATGCGTCTGGAAACTCGGCCCAATCACTTTCTCCTCCTTCCCGTGCTCCAGATAAATCATTTCGCCGCTGGCGATACCCAGACGGGGATTCTCCCGAAACAGGCGAATCATGGTTTCGAAATAATGGGGTGGGAAAGAGACATCCCCATCCACCCGGGCTAGAAAATCAATCTGCGCCAGCGGAATATGACGTAATCCCAGGTGGAAAATAGAATCCCCGCCGGGCTCCCGGGGGCCGCGCCGGGGCAGATTAATTAATTCAATGTACGCATATTTCCGGCGCGCCCAGTCTAAAATATCGCCGGTGGCATCGGTCGAGCCGTCGTTTAAAATTGCCCATTTCACCGGTAGTACCGTTTGTTGCGCAACCGAATCAATTAAAAAGCGGATGTACTCTTCCTCGTCGCGTACCGGTGTAATGATGGCGTAACGGTCTTGTTTGCGTTTCACTGCTTCTTCCACCTTTTATCCACCCAGAAAAAAGCGTACCAGAAGGGGTAACCGGGAGGTGCGGGTTTTAAGGCAATGAATAAGCCACCCGGAAATCCCCAGAATTCCTCCTATCAGCACAAAAGATTTCAACAGGAAAAGAGGAGACTGCACCACACCCAACGCCGGAATAAAATATTTAATCAGCACCAGATGCATCACATAAAAGAACAGGGAGGAACGCCCAATGGCGCTTACAATCCGCAATGTGTCTTTTCTGCTCCAGGCGTCCAGCACCCAGAAGAGCAGCAATGTCAATCCCAGAGAAGCGATTAAGTACCCCGGTTCCGGTGGCATAAAAATACCTCCATATTGCAAGCGAATATCCAATCCCGGCCAGACGGGCCACCAGAGGAACAATCCCACACCGGTAAGCACGATTCCCCAACGGAATATTCCGTGAGAATCCCCCTGCGTGCGCCAGCGATAAAACAACATTCCCGCCAGCGATACCCCCAGCCAGGGAAAAAGCGGAAACCATCCATCCACCAGATAGTGCTTCCAGATGGCATAATGGTAAGGTGCCTCAATGGTAGGGGAACCATCCAGATACAGCTCCGTGGGATAAGGGGCATATCCCATAATGTACTGCATAAAAGGAGTAGCCACGACAATTGCTCCTGCCAATAGAACCAGTCGGTAGGTATTCTGGCGATTTAATAAATACAAAATCGGTAAAGAGATGCCAATAAAATACAGAATATCCATTGTGTAAAAGGGAATAATACGCCAGATAAACACATCCACTGCCGCCCCTACAAGCAGCAAAAATATTCCGCGAATAAAAAAATATCCGAATCCGTAGTTTTTTCTGTGATGCAAAAATTCCACCAGATAACCGCTTAAGAAGACAAAAAGCACCGGTGCCATGCCTCCGGCCACAAAGAGCGGACGGGAATAAGGAATATCGCGCAGCGCCACAACCAGATGCCCGACGACCATAGCAATTATAGCCAATCCTCGCACAAGGTCCAGGGTAGCATCCCGGGAGGTAGCGGTACGAACTTCATGATTTTGTGTTACCTGAGGCATAAAGTTAACAAAACTCGGTTTACATTCGGATAATCATTATTCGGATTTAACCGTTGCTCAAAAAAAGTGTCTTGCTGAGCACAACGGTATCTTTTTCATTTTCAGCCCGATTTTCCAACAGGTGTACAGATTATTTTAGCTGCCAATTTCCTAATCACTTTTCTTTAGGAACCTCACCGGGAAAGCTCCGAATTGCGGGCAACTTTTTCGATTTCTTGAATAATCAATTCCGAAACATCGATATGGTCTTTCAGCAACCGGGCACGGCGTTGTGCCCATTTTGCTTTTACCTCGGGAATAGATAGGAACGCTTTGCTAGCGTTTAGCGCATCTTCGGCGTTAAAACAGATTTTTCCCAGTCCGTATCGTTTCTCCTGAAAATCCAGATACCCCAGCCGCCTTTCGTAGAGGAATACCCAGGGTGTTCCCAGGATTCCTGCTTCTGCAGCCATGGTGGCACCCTCGCCCACATACAGGGTAGCCACCGCCAGAAGATGATGAATATCCCCCGGCTGGAGGGGAATTTCCAGCTCTTTCAATTCCGGGATGGGCACCTCCGAACTGACGAAAACCCGCCCAAATTGCTGGAGGGAACGCACAAAACGCACCCGTGCCCGGTTATCTTCGAACATCCGATAACGCACATCGTGGATGGCATCGGCAGCTGCAAATTTGACCACA
>JALXCH010000141.1 GCA_026991005.1 Calditrichia bacterium
ATTATGGTGATGCTTAAGCGAACCGGTTTCATCGGATCTCCTTTTTCCTTTCCAGCACCTGCCGATAAATTTGCAGGGTTTGTTGTAAAACAACCTTCTTGTCGAAACGTTCGCAGGCCGTGCGGCGCGCTTGCTCGCTCATCTGCTGACGCAATGATTTGTGAGTAATCAGCAGTTCCATTTTTTCCGCCAGTGCGGGTGCCTCGCCAGGGGGAACGATAAACCCTTCCTGCCCATCTGTAATCATTTCTGGCAGTACATTCACCCGGCTGGCAATGACGGGTTTCCCCATAGCCAGATATTCTGTGGTGATGCGCGATATGGCTTCGGAACCCAGGGAGCAAACCACACCCACATCAATTGTGTTGAGTAGGGGGCGTACATCCGCCTGTTTATCCAGAAATCGCAGGTGGGAGTGAATCCCCGGTTTAGCCATTTGTTCCAGGTCGTTGCGGGAGATTTCCACTTCTTCCCCGCTAATAATGAAATAGGCTTCGGGATGCTTTTGCACCACCCGGGCTGCGGCTTGCAGGAAAACGGAATGCCCTTTGATGGGGGAGAAACGCGCCACCATCCCGAAAACTATGGCGTTATCCGGAATATGCAACTTCTGGCGGAGATGCGCATCGGTGGCATTGGGGGAAAAATATTGGGTGTCGATGCCGTTGTAAATAATAGCGGTTTTTTCTATGGGAATGGGCCACACCTGGCGGTAGCGTTCTAAATTTGCCCGACAGGAAAAAATAAAGAAATCCGTTGCCTGCAAATGCAACCACTTGTTGATGGGATGATTCCGCGGCGGGCGGACATCCCCTACCGTGCGAATGAAAGCCACCCGGGGAAAATGGTTCTTCATTAAAGCAAAATAAAAATGGTCATCCGGACGGTGGGCATTAACTACCTGAATTCCCTGCCGGTTTATAAGATGCTGCAGCCGACCGCGATTGCGCCAAACCCAACCGGGAGAAATCCGATTGAGTTTCAATTCCGGAGCAATGGGGAGGTTGAGCTTTTGGGCTTTTTGTAAAGGGGGGAAATCCGGATTCCCGGCTAGAAGCACCGGGTGACCCGCCGCTTGCAGCCATTGAGCAAGAGAAACAGCATAATAGGCCGTGGCATTCCACCAGCGCACAGTAATCAATTGTAATGACGGTACCGTTGTCTTTTCCATCGAAGAAAATTTAGGGAGAAGGGTAGGGGAAAACAAATTGTAACTAATTAACCCGGGGAGAAAAGGATGATCGCTTCAATAAGGTTTTTGTTTACTTAATCTTAAAGGACGAGCCGAAACATTTTTTCTTTAAATGAAACCTGGGAGTTAATGCAAAAACAGAACTTTCTCTTACATCAAAACGAAGCCGGTAATGGAAGGAAATTCAGATGATTTCCTGAAAAGTTCAATTTTTACTGAATTCCCGTTACCGATGAGAAAAAATTTCTTCCCAGTCTTTTTTCAATAACCCCATCCGCACCACGTCGAAATATTCTCCGTCTTTGAAAATTTCCTGGAAAAAAATGCCTTCCAGTTCAAAACCAAATTTGCTGTTTAAATTGATATTGCGAATATTGGTGTCCATGGAATGAATGTACACCTTGTTGAATTTCAGGATGTAAAAGACGTAGTAGAGAAAGAGGAAGGTGGCACGTTTTCCAATGCCTTTCCCGCTATAACCGGATTCTCCCACAAACTTTTTCATTTCCAGCTTTTTACTCTCGTAATCTATATTTTCAGCTCCAATAATTCCTACCAGGGTATTCTGATAATATATTCCAAAATATTTTCGAGAGGGATCTTCGAACAGATATTGAGTGAGTTCGTAGCGGGATTTGGGCAGTAAATCAATGAATGTCTTTTTAATCTGGTTGTTTTTTAGCCATTGGCACACCGTTGGTACCTGCTCGGGATGTAAGAAAGAAATGTGAATTTCTTCCAGCGAGAGCCGTTTGTGCTGGTTCCACTCATTGTGTACGTCGTTTACAGTAAACAGTTTGTTGTAATAGCCGTTTCCTGGGCTTTGTGTTTCGTCTCTGGTCGTAATCTGATCCAGCAAGTGCATGGAAACGGTCACAATATCGCTATTGTTGATGCCATAGTTGGTAAGTTCTTTGTAGAAGCTTTTAGCCACCAGTTTCAACATTTGATCCTGGCGGTTTTTCAGGATTTTCTGGTAATCTTGCGGGCGATTCATGGTTTATTCTCTCTTTT
>JALXCH010000142.1 GCA_026991005.1 Calditrichia bacterium
GTAAAGGAATACTTCTTTTCGATGGTATTTCCTGGTCTTTAAAATACGAGGTAATTCTTTAAATCATCATGATTTACAGTGTTTTTTTATAGCCACGAGCTTCAGCTCGTGGAACACTGAATTTTCCTTCTAAAATTAGGCTTTAGCCTAAAATTGGGCTAAAGCCCAATTTATAGTATGGTTCTTAATTTCCCCGAGCTAAAAGCTCGGGGCTATGTTTTACTTTGAATGATAATGAATATATATTCTGTTGACACAGCGTTTTCACACAGCCTCTTCGATTTGTGGGAATGGAATGCTCACCCACACATTCACCCGTCCCGAAGGGACAGAATGAAATTTGTTACAACCAATATTTAACATCCTGGCAGAATTCTTTTCCCATCCTTTTCATCCGGATGCTAATTCCCCATTAGAAGAAAACCAGCGTGATGATGAAAAAGCTGGGAATCAGAATGAGCAGGGAATAGATCATATACCCGAAAAAGCTGGGCATTTTAATGTTCTGCTCTTCGGAAATGGACTTCACCATAAAATTGGGTGCATTCCCAATGTAGGTGTTCGCTCCAAAAAATACGGCACCGGTACTGATGGCTTTCAGGTAAATTTCGTGTTGGGCAATCAGATTGGCAACCGCCTGATGTTCGGGTATTCCCGCAAAAAATTGCCCCAGTGCCGTATTGAGAAATGTAAGGTAGGTGGGAGCGTTATCCAGAAAACTGGAGAGGGAACCCGTAATCCAGAAGTAATGCCAGGGTTCTTTCACCGCTTCGATGATGAAACTTAAATGCCCGTTTAAACCCGCTTTGAGCATGGCCAGCGCCGGGATGATGGTCATAAAAATACCGGCAAAGAGTTTGGCGACTTCCACAATGGGGAACCAGGTAAATTCGTTCTTTTCGCGAATCTCCCTCCGAGTGGTTTTCAGAGAAAGCAAACCCATCAGCACCAGGAAGGCATCCCGAATCATGCTCTCGATGGCAATGTGAACACCATAAATGGAAACTGCTCCCAGATGCACCAATCCGCTAAAGAGCACTCCGCCGATAATTCCCAGCAAAAACAGAAGATTGTGCAAGCCTTTTACTTCCATCTTGAAACGGCGGGTATTGCCCTTGCCCATTTTGTATTCTTCAATCAGTTCCACTTCATCCTTCCCTTCGGGCACCTCGAAATGGTAATCTTTTAAATGCATCTTTTTGTGCCATCCCTCTTTCCGGAACATCAAGGTATCCATCAGGAAGAAAATGAAAAAGAGTATGCCGGAAAGAAGTGCCATTTCCGGAAAGATTTTAAACGTCCAGAAAAACGGCACGTGGTGCAGGAAACCCAGAAAGAGTGGCGGATCGCCCAGGGGCGTTAACGAACCTCCGATGTTGCTTACCAGAAAGATGAAGAAAATGATAATGTGCACTTTGGATTTACGAAATTTGTTCATGCGAATCACCGGGCGGATGAGCACCATGGAAGCGCCGGTGGTACCAATCCAGGATGCCAGAAAGGTACCGATAAACAGCATCACCAGATTGGCGATGGGCGTACCGGCGGGAGCGCCTTCCACCAGAATCCCTCCGGCAACGGTAAAGAGTGCCCACAATAAAATAATGAAGGGAATGTAATCGGTCAGGTAAATATGGAGAATTTCGTGAAATGCCTCTCCCTGATAGGCATAGAGAAAGGGAATGGCAAAAAGGAGTCCCCAGAAAGCCGACACTTTTCCATAATGATGATGCCAGAACTCCGGTGCCACCAGCGGAAAAATGGCGATGGAGAGTAATATTCCGATAAAGGGAATGACACTCCAGAGGGGAAGCTGCGAGCCCAGGGAAAATTCCGCTTCTTCGGCATGTTCGGCGATGGCTTCGGTGTGTGCGCCGGATTCACCCGATTGAGCCTGCTCGACCTGGGTGGTAGCGGCAGGGTCGGGAGCGTGTTGCGCCAGAAGCGAACCCACTTGCAGAAAAAGAATGAGGATTAATGTTCCATAGAACAACCAAGGACTACGAAATTTACTCATCGTGTACCCTTTCCGTATTTGCTCTTTATATTGTAAAAATTCGGCGTGTAATCTATAAAGTTTATTATTATTTTCAAAAGAAATATTTACAAAATGAAAATAGCGTTTGGACGAAAAGGTAATTAATTATGCGAAGGAGTTTGCTATGAGGCGAATCCAGGTTTTGCTTTTGGTGCTGTGCTTAAA
>JALXCH010000143.1 GCA_026991005.1 Calditrichia bacterium
TAAAAAAAGAAATTAAAACCGTTCGGGAACTGAGAGGTTTTTCCTGAAATTGTTACCTGATTTCTACCCCTCTTTTCCATATCTGGAATAAACATCTTAAGGGGAGTAAGAGGAAGATGCCGCTTTGAGCACTGGTTGAGAACGGACAAAATTACCCAATGTTTCAAATCGCAATTTCTTATAAGAATTTGCGATTTAAATCGCAGAATTTATTGATATTCTGCGATAACGCTCCACCCGGCTTCTCCGAAAGATGGGAAACCGGGTGGGAGCAAAGAGTTATTTCCGGAATTCTTCCAGCACATTCAGCACGTAATCCACATCAGCTGCGGTATGGGCAGCGTTAATCTGGAAGCGAATGGTTTCGTCTCCCCTGGGCACAACCGGGAAGGTGAGACCCACCACCAGCACTCCTTTCTCGTACAGGCGGTTGACCATTTCGTGGGTTTTTCGGGTATCGCGCACCAGCAGCGGCACCACCGGGTGCGGTCCGGGAATGGATTCCAGTCCCAGCGCCTCGATGCCTTCCCTAAACTGTTTGATGCGAGCATGGAGGTGTTTCAGGCGTTCCTGCCCTTCTTCGCTATCGGCAATATCGATGGCTTTGGTGGCAGCGGCACAGTCGGCTACGCTAAGGGGATTGGTGTAAATGTAGGTATCTGCTTTTTGCCGCACGGCTTCAATCACTGCGGGACTGGCGGCAATAAATCCCCCGTTCACACCAAACGCCTTCCCGAACGTTCCCACAATGATGTCCGGCTGAACCCCGGTGTACTCGGCGGTACCGCGTCCCGTTGCTCCGTAAGCGCCGATGCCGTGGGAGTCATCCACCGCGGTAATGACGCCATCTTTAAATTTCTCATGGTACGGCTCGGCAATTTTCACAATCTGGTCGATGGGGGCATAATCCCCGCGCATACTGAAAATGCCGTCGAAGATAATCACTACCCGCTCGATGTGCTCGGGGACTTCATCCAGGCAGCGTTTCAGATCGTCCATATCATTGTGTTTGTAGATACCTTTATTTTCCCGCGGCACACCGGCAATGCGCATAGCGCGGATGATGCTGTTGTGATTCAGTTCGTCCCCAATCCAATAGGTTTGCTTGCTGGAAATGGCAAATGCCAGACCGCAATTGGCAGTGTAAGCGGAATTAAAAATTTTGGCGGCAGGTTTGTTCACAAAGCGTGCGATGCGCTCTTCCAGTTCGACATGGTAATGAAATGTTCCGTCAATAAAACGCACTGCTCCGGGCCCCACGCCAAACTTCCGGGTGGCTTCATCGGCGGCCTCTATTAGCGCCGGATGGTGGGACAGAGAAAGGTAGCTGTTGGAATTCATGCGGATAAACTCGCGATCCACCCCTTTCAGTTTGTAGCGGGGACCTCTCTCGCCCCGGGGAGGAATGTAGTCCACAATGATGCGTTCCGGGGCTTTGGCACGACCCTCGGCTTGTAAGGCTTCCACTTCCTGCATTAAAGCACGATCTAATTTTTCCAGTGGCATGGTGTATTTCCTTCCCTTTTTTGATGTCCTGAAAATGATAATCAAACTGCAGGGAATTCGCAAGGTGCAAGAAAAAAAGTTGGGAATTTCTCCGGATAAACACCTTTTTAAAGAAAGGTAAAATATTCATCAATAATTTCGTTCGAGAGGCATCATTGAACTTCTTCGTTAATCAGTAAATCTATTATTTATCCGGGATTACTACCTGAGAAAGATGAATACATTGGTATCAATTCATTTATTCTGTCTTATCTCTTGAATAATAGAATCAATATCGTTTTCCGCATAGCCTTTTGCTTTCATCTTATTTCCAATTCTTTCCCATAAATTTTCGATATACGATTCGATATCGCGTTCTTTTACGTAGGATTCTAATAATCCTATAATAACCTCGCTTAAATTTTTTCCTTCTGTTTTTGCCAGTCGAGTGGTTTTATTCTTTAATTCCGGATCTATTTTTATAATTAGCTGATTAGCCATTTTAAGCCTCACAAAATTAAATATATTGTTACTATAAAAAATAAATCTTTCAGAACAAAATTCATAAAAATTTTTCAGGCTATGTCCAGAAAATTTAACACGAATACATTAAAGCGTTAGAAATGTAAGAAACATTATTTAAATTGCGTAACAATAGATTTTATAAAATTCCCGGAAATACTTTACTAATAGACATGAATTTTTCTCTTGACATTC
>JALXCH010000144.1 GCA_026991005.1 Calditrichia bacterium
AAAGAAATTTTAAGCAACCTATACGGAAAGAGTAATCTGATATAATGAATCGCAAAGCGCTGTATCAAAAATTGTGTGAAAACGAAGCGAAGATTCCCATATTTTCCCAACCCTGGTGGTTGAATGCCGTGATGGGTGAAGAGAATTGGGATGTGGTGCTGGAAGAGAAAAATGGAGAAATTCTGGGGTGTTTCCCTTTCACATTTCGCAGGAAATGGGGCCAGATGATCATCACCATGCCGCGATTAACCCCCTGGCATTATATTTATTTAAAATATCCGGAAGGCCAGAAATACGCCACCAGATTAGCGTACGAAAAACGAATTATGAGTGCTCTGGTTCGGCAATTACCCAAAACAATTAGCTTTCACCAGAAATATCATTACGCCTTTACCAATTGGTTGCCTTTTTACTGGGCAGGATATCGCCAGACCACCCGTTATTCGTATGTTCTGGAAGATTTAACCGATTTGCAGGCGGTATTCTCGGGATTTCGGGACAATATCCGGCGGGAAATCCGGAAGGCAGAAAAGCGCGTCCGGGTGGAAGAGGGAGATGATGTGGAGCTACTTTACCATCTGGCAACTCAAACGTTTTCCCGACAGAACCAGTCTGTGACTTTTTCCCGGGAGACTCTGGTAAAAGTGGATGCGGAGCTCCGGCAGCGGCAGCGTCGTAAAATCTGGCTGGCGCGGGATAGAGAGAGCGGAGTGCTGCACGCGGGGTTGTATCTGGTCTGGGACTCCAATTCTGCTTATTACCTGATTGGGGGCGCCGATCCCGCTTTGCGTACCAGTGGCGCAAGTTCGCTCTTGATGTGGCAGGCAATTCAATTTGCAGCCACCGTGACTCAAGCTTTCGATTTTGAAGGAAGCATGAGTGAACCCATCGAACGATTTTTTCGTTCTTTCGGTGCGATTCAAAAACCCTATTTTTCCATTTTTAAGCGGAAGTTTCCGTTTTCGTTACTGGATGTGTTGAAATAAGATATTGATTTAAAGGAAAATAAATATAATCAAAATATGTTAAAAATAATTGGGTAAAGTTAGCATGATGGAAAATAATAAAACAATCTCAAATATCATTTGCTGTCCGGTATGTAAAAAGGAACTCAATAAAGAAAATCACACCTATTTTTGTAATAACTGCAATAAACAATATGAAGAAATTGATGGTATAATTGATTTTTTTCCTGATGACTCTTGTTTTTTCCCTCAGGGTATTAATATAAAAGATAAATATGAAGAATATGGAGAATTTGTTGCTCGTAAAAATTCATTTCAAAATAATTATAGAAAAGAACTAACCCTGAAATTAGTAAGTGGAGAACTTGTTTTAGAAATAGGTGCAGCTGAAGGATGGATGAGTAAAGATTTAAGTACAAAAGTATCGAAATTAGTAAGTTGTGATATTGCAATGTCTTATTTAAAACGAGCAAAATCTTCAGGAATTAATGCTGAATTTTTTCGCATTGATGCTCATTATCTACCTTTCGTGGATGAGAGTTTTGATGTGGTTATTATTACAGAAGTATTAGAACATCTATTTTCACCGTACCGTGCTTTAGAGGAAATCCATCGGGTGCTAAAACCGGACGGTGTGTTAATTCTTTCCACACCAAATAATATGACTATTGCTAACATAATCAATCATTTAATAAACAGAAACATAAAACACCGGGACGCGCACTTAAGTTTTTATGATGTTCTTTCATTAAAACAGTTATTAAGTTTTGTTGGATTTGAAACGTTAGAAGTTTTGACCAGTTTTATTTATTTTCCTGGAATAAAACCCCTTTTTTATTCTAAAATTATTCAAAAAATAATGCACATTTTATGGAAAAATTTTGGTGATAAGATTATAGTAAAAGCCCGAAAAACAGAAAAAACACTCTGGAAATCAATTTAATAATGTGGTTGTTGATTATTAAAAAATTATGAAAATTTCTATTAAATCATATTCTTCAAATGTATTATCCCAGGTTGTCGTTCAGATTATTACTGCATTAAAGGCATTAATTATATTACCAATTATATCAAAGAACCTGGGTGAATATTATTATGGATTATGGTCTCAAATAGTAATCACCATTACTCTTTTATCTTCGGTACTTACATTACGTTTTGATATAGTTCTTGTACGATATTTTTCCAAAATAAAGAAAAAAGAAGAGTTTCGGATTATTTTTAACTCTATGTTT
>JALXCH010000145.1 GCA_026991005.1 Calditrichia bacterium
TGCGCCAAGACCGCAAAGGGTTTCCAATTTTTAAACCCCAAACAACAAAAAAAACCGCAGCGGACGCAGCGGAGACTCAAATTCAAAATCCCAAAAAACAAATCCCAAATCACAAAAAAATTCCAATTAACAAATTCCAAATCACAAACAAAATTCCAAACCCCAAATCACAAATCATAAATAACAAATCTCAAATCACAAATCCCAAATTCCAAAAACAAATTCTAAATCCAAAAAATAATTATTTTTAATTCGTGTCCATTCGTGTGATTCGTGGGCAAATACCTTTTCTTTTTATTCGTGATTATTCGTGTGATTCGTGGTTAAATAATCCGCGGGTAAGTAAATTTTCGCTTACGACATCAGCGGGAGGGTTTGGTGCGCTCGTAAAATATATCGGGAGGTAAATCGGGCTTTTTCGCGGCTTCTGTGGCCAGTTGATCCGCGCGTTCGTTCTCGGTATTTCCCGCATGGCCGCGCACCCAGCGAAAGGTAACCTTATGCCGATCCAGCAATTTCAACAACCGTTCCCACAGATCAGGATTTTCGGCATACTCTTTCTTTCCACGCCTCCAGTTATGCGCCTGCCAGCGGCGTGCCCAGCCCAGGTTAATGGCATCCACCAGATAGCGCGAATCGCTGTAAAGGGTAACCTGACAGGGTTCTTTTAACGCTTCCAGCGCCACAATCACCGCCATCAATTCCATCCGATTGTTCGTGGTGCGGCGGAAACCACCGGAAAGTTCTTTGCGATGCTTGCCGTACTTTAAAATTGCCCCGTAACCCCCGGGACCGGGATTTCTGATGCAGGCACCATCGGTGTAAATCACCACTTCCTTCAGGTCTTCGGAAGCATCCGCTTTCTTTTTCGAAGGTTCGCTTCCTTCGGACGTTTTTAAATTAGCGGAACTCATGTTTCATCCTGTTCTTTTAATCGAGAAGGGACGGAGGTAACCGGTACATTTTTCCGCGGACGTGCTTTGCGGCTCACCGAACGCCGTGTGCGTGCCACTGTTTCCTTCCGAAGAGCAATTTCGAATACTTCGTGGAGTTTTTCCACAAAAATAAACTTCATTTTTTTACGAATTTTCTCCGGAACCTCCTGCAGGTCGCGTTCGTTGCGAGCGGGCATAATCACCGTTTTAATTCCCGCTCGCTGGGCTGCCAGCACCTTCTCCTTAATTCCTCCTACCGGCAAAACCCGGCCACGCAGGGAAATTTCCCCGGTCATGGCCACATCGTGCCGCACCGGACGGCAGGTGAGCAACGAAAGAAGCGAGGTGGCTATGGTCACCCCCGCCGAGGGGCCATCCTTGGGAACCGCCCCGGAAGGAACATGCACGTGGATATCGTACTTCTGGTAGAAATCCGGATCGATCCCGTACTTCTCCGCATGGGAGCGCAAGAAGCTCAAAGCCGCCTGGGCCGATTCCCGCATCACATCACCCAACTGCCCGGTAAGGGTGAGATGCTTGCCCCCTTTCATGAGGGTGGACTCCACGAAAAGGATTTCCCCACCGGTGGGCGTCCAGGCCAATCCTGTGGCAATTCCCACTTCGTCCTTCAATCCCGCCAGCTCCGGGAAATTTTTGGGCGGACCGAGATATTCCGGTACATTCTCCGCGGTAATCACCACCGGTTCACCCTTCCCTTCCGCAAACCGGCGGGCAATTTTCCGGCAAATGGTGGCGATTTCTCGCTCCAGATTCCGCACCCCGGCTTCATCCGTGTAATCGGTAATAATGCGTTCCAGCGTATTCACCCGGAATTTCACATCCTTCTTGCGCAAGCCGTTTTCCGCAATCTGGCGAGGCACCAGATACTTCCGGGCAATCTGGATTTTTTCTTCCGTAATGTAACCGGGGATTTCAATCACTTCCAGCCGGTCCAGTAGAGCCGGAGGAATATCGTACAGCATATTGGCGGTGGTAATAAACATTACCCGGGAGAGGTCGAACTTCACATCCAGGTAGTGATCAACAAAATCCTTATTCTGCTCGGGGTCCAGGGCTTCCAGTAATGCCGAAGCAGGGTCGCCTCGAAAATCGGAACCCATTTTGTCGATTTCATCCAGCATGAACACGGGATTTCGGGTTCCCGCTTCCTTAATCATTTGAATGATGCGTCCCGGCAGCGCCCCAATATAGGTACGGCGATGCCCCCGAATTTCCGCTTCGTCCCGGATGCCTCCCACGCTAAACCGCACAAAACGGCGTCCCATGGCCCGGGCGATGGAGCGCCCAAGGCTGGTCTTCCCCACTCCCGGCGGGCCTACAAAGCACAGAATGGGACCTTTGGCACGTTTCTTCAACTTGCGCACCGCCAGATATTCCAGAATGCGATCCTTAACATCTTTTAAATCGTAATGGTCTTCATCCAGAATTTTTTTGGCATTTTCCAGATCCATATTATCTTCGGTCTCCTTGCTCCAGGGCAGGGAGATAAGCCAATCGATATAGGTGCGGGAGATGGTGTATTCCGCAGCAGCGGGCGGCATTTCCGCCAGACGCTCCAGTTCCTTCAGCGCAACCTCTTCCACATTTTTGGGCATCCCCGCTTTTTTAATTTGTTTGCGCAAATCTTCAATCTCCGCCTCCCATTCATCCTCCTCTTCCTCGTCCTCCTCCTCGCCCAGGTCTTTCTTCAGTGCCCGCAGGTGATCCCGAAGCAATTTCTCCCGTTCTTCCGGCTCGGCAGGTAACGGTTCCTGTACCTTCAACTCACCAGTCATCTCCACAATTCGCCATTCCCGCTGCAATATTTCCAGCAACGTTTCCAGCAACCCATCCAGGGTTTCTTTTTCCAGGAGGTCCTGGCGTTTATCGGCACGAATTCCCAGATTTGCCGCCAGGATGCAGGCGAAGCGGCGCACATCGCTTTCGTCCAGAAGCGAAGGAATCAGTTCCTCGGGCAGTAGCGCCGTGCGACCGGCCAGTTTTTCCAGTAAATCCTTCACCGCCCGTAGCAGCGCTTCGCACCGCACCGCATTTTTTATTTCAAATGGCCACGGAAGCACCAGCGCCTCGACAGCTTCTTCCCCCTTATTGCGCCGTACCAATCGCTGTATGCGAATCCGTTCCAGCCCCTGCACCAGAAGCCGTACCCCGCCGTCCGGCAAAAAGCTCATTTTCAGAATTTCTGCCCGGGTGCCCACTTTGTAAATCTGATGGGCGCGGGGATTTTCTTCCTCCGGTTCGGCAAATAATCCAATCGTGCCCTGCTCTATCACCACCCGGTTGATGACCTCCACCATCACCGGGTCTTCTACCACCAGGGGAATCAGCAACTCGGGAAATGCCACCACGTTGCGAATGGGCAGGACGTACAATCGTTCCGTTTTTTGAGACGTTGTGCGATTTATGTTCTTGCTCAATTTCACCCTTCCTTGTTTAAACTTTGTTCGCTTTCGGTACGGATTTTCCTTTTCCGCCCGGTAAAAAATTACGAATTGTACCTCTTATATTCAGAAAGCCTCCAGAAGTTTAAATTCATTTTCGAAACCTGTTCAACACCAGAATATTTTTGCCTCCCCGGGAATTTTGCAAAGCCACAAATTTGTTAAAAATTATCGTTCCTTCCGTATCATCTTGAGCCGAATTTTCTGGCAACTCTTCCTTTCCCCGCTTCGTTATCAAAAAAATATTTTCTGTGAATCGCATCCTGCCCGGGGAAGGTTCCCGGTTTTCCGGACAGAACTTTCTCCCCCTCCGGGCTGCGCTGCTCGCGCAATATCGTGCCGCCTGGTTCAATCTTCCTGTTGCACCGGAATTTCCACCTCGCCAGGCGCTTCTTCCTGCGAAATTTTCGGAAGCCGAATCAGCAGCATGCCCTTCCGGTACACGGCCTGGATTTGCGAACGCTGGATGCGGCTATTCATTTTAATCTTCACCTGAAATTCTCCGTAATCGATCTCCTTCTGGTAAACCCGGGTCATTTCTTCCCTATCATATAACGAAGGTGGTGTTCGCACACCGGAGACGGAAAGAAATCCATCCTCGTAGGAAAGCTGCAGATTCTCCACCGCCATAAAAGCCAGTTCCATAACCACCCGAATCTCCGTAGGTGTTTCCCACACATCGGTGGGCGGAGAGAAGGCGGTTTCGGCATAAAAAAGAATGGGTTTTTTGTGAAACCAATCCGGGAGGCGTGCGGCTTCCCGTTTGTTCATCTCGGCTATTTTTACTTTTTTACCTGGCATGGTTTTTTGTTTTTTATGAATTGTGGTTTAGCGGGGCGGAGCGTGATTCAGAATCTGGCGCAAAATCAAGCTGGCGGTAAATCCCGCCCCAAATCCATTATCGATGTTAACCACCACCACATTGCTGGAACAACTGTTGAGCATGGAAAACAGTGCCGTTAGCCCACCCAGGCTGGTGCCATAGCCCACCGAGGTAGGTACGGCAATCACCGGTTTGTCCACCAGTCCTCCTACCACGCTGGCCAGCGCTCCTTCCATTCCCGCAATCACGATGAGAATTCTGGCTTGTTGAATTGCCTCCCAATGGTGATTAAGCCGGTGCAAACCTGCCACACCTACATCGTAAATGCGCCGGGGCAGATATCCAAACATCTCGCAGGTAAGGGCGGCTTCCTCGGCTACCGGAATATCCGAGGTACCGGCGGTGAGTATGGCAATGGCGTCCCGTGCTTCTTCGACTACTTCTGCCGGAAAAGCGAACATGCAGCGGGCAGATTCGCGATACTCCACCTGGGGGAGCTGTTCGTGCACCTGCTGGTAGAGTTCGCGGCTGGCGCGGGTTGCCAGCAGGCGCCCATGGCGCTCCAGAATACGCCGGGAGATTTCAACTACCTGCTCAGCTGTTTTCCCGGCGCAGTACACCACTTCCGGAAACCCCTGGCGTAACTCCCGATGGTGGTCTAACTGGGCAAACTCCAGGGACTGCAATCCTGCTGCTTTAATTCGCTCAATCACCTCCTGTTCGCTCAATTTTCCTTCCCGAAACTGCCGGAGTAAGTTCTGAAGCAACGTTTCCTTCATGCGCTGTTCACACCTCCATCTTTTCCCGAACGGCTGTACGGCGCCGGTGATGCTGGCGCATGGCTTCGCGGTATTCCGCAAAAATCGAGCGCACTTCCTCGAAACTGCGCGCCCGGAAGATGCGATCCCGCAGCCGTGCAGTGTAAGGAAGTCCCCGGGTGTACCACACGAAATGTTTTTTCATACGAGAAAGGGCAACAAACTCCTCGTACTCCTGAATCATCAGGCGGTAGTGTTTTTCCAGAATAGCGATCCGCTCCTCAATGGGTGGTTCGGGGAGAAACTCGCCGGTTTGCAGAGCATGGAGAATATGCCGGAAAATCCAGGGGCGCCCCAACGCTCCGCGCGCCAGCATGATGCCATCCACTCCGGTAGTGCGAAACATATCCCGCGCCGATTGAGCATCTAAAACATCCCCATTGCCAATCACGGGAATCCGCACCGCTTCCTTCACCCGGGCAATATGTTCCCACTGCGCCTTTCCGGAGTACCCCTGCGCCCGGGTACGCCCATGGACGGTAATGGCGACTGCACCTGCTGCTTCCACTGCCCGGGCAACTTCCACCGCTACAATGGAATTTTCGTCCCAGCCAATGCGAATTTTTGCCGTAACCGGCAGCCGGGTGTGTTTTACCACCGTTTCCACTATGCGATGCAACCGTTCCACATCCTTCAGCAAAGCAGCTCCGGCGCCTTTTGCTACAACTTTGCGTACGGGACATCCAAAATTCAGGTCAACAACATCCGGGTGCAATGCCTCCACCTGCGGTAAAATCCGGCGGAAGTAATCCGGTTCGCTGCCGAAAAACTGGAAACCAATGGGATGTTCTTCTGCCCGAATGTGCAGCAATCGCCGGGTAGCGGGATTCTCGTAAATCAAGCCATCCACACTCACCATTTCGGTGAAAGTGAGGTCGGCTCCATGTTCCCGGCAAAGCTGGCGGAAAGGGTAGTCCGAAATACCCGCCAGCGGGGCAAGCACCAGATTATGCCGCGTTTGCAAAGAGCCCAGTTGCAGCGGATGTATGTAAGCAGTTTCGATTTTTCCTCCACCGTATTTAATGAATGCCTAATTTACAATGCAAACCGGCAGGATGCAATTGTCCTCAATTTCAGGAGGGAGTGTGGCTTTGGGAGAAATGTAAAATTGGTAATTTGTAGAATCATCATGCACTGAGCCACAAATTGCTTACCCCCGAATTAAAAGAATTGTCACTTGCCCACGAATAAAAAAATTGATATTTGCCCACGAATCACACGAATGAGCACGAATGAAAAATGTCCAATGGATGCTGTGCATAAAATTGAAGTTTGTGCCAATAATTTGAAAAGATATTTTTTGACTGGATATTTCAGGTGGCCGGAATAAACTCTCAGGATTCAAAAAAATTATCAGCTTGCACGGAAAGAGGCCACGGAGTGGCCGAAAAATATTAGCCCATGGCCTTCAGCCATGGGAATGGGGATTCCCACCCACCATTTTGAGTCCTGTAAGGACGACAGAAATAATTTTGAATTATGAATTAAGAATTTTGAATTAGACGAATCCGTACAAATTGGCGCAATTCGTTGATGGGAAATAAAGCATTTTTTGGCAAGATTAAAAAATCAAAAAGAAATGCAAAAAAGAATGAAAATGCAACGCTATTTCCTCAAAAGTGCGAAGCACTCACATAGGGATAGCCCGGGGCGAAGCCCTGGGAATGAGGAACACCCCAAATTGGAGCCCCAAAGGGGCGGAACAATACTGAAATTATTAGAACCACGAATACCACGAATAAACACGAATGAAAACATAATTTAATTTGGAAAGAATTTGCTAAATTATTTTAGGACTCTTTGCGTCCTTAGCGCCTTCTTTGCGTACGTTGCGGTTTTAAATAAATTAATATTTGGGATTTATTGTTTGGTATTTATAATTTCACCATCTTTTAACTATTAATTTCCTCCCCGGACAATCCGAATGGCAATCAATGTGGCATCGTCGAACCTTTCCCGTTCTCCCCGAAACTCCTGCAGCGCTTTTTCAATCCCTTCCACAACCTCCCGGGCACTCCGATTCGCAAACTTCTTAAACAACTGAACCAGCCGCTCCCCTCCAAAAATCACATTTTCCGGGCTAAAGGTCTCGGTTACTCCATCGGTAAATAACAGGAAAGTATCCCCTTCCCGGAAATTCCCCTGCGCCACTTCCAGTTTGCGCAGAAACAAATCCCCGGGATCCAATCCCAATCCCATGCCCGTCGGTTGCAAAATTTCGATGCCCTCTTTCTCGCTCTGGAAATGGAGACTCTCGTTGTGCCCGGCACGTACCAGCGTATATCGTCCCTGCCGCGCATCCAGCAACAGGTAAGAAAGGGTAAAGAAGGAATTCCTGGGCAAATCGTGGTAAAGGATGCGGTTCAACTCGCCCAAAAGCTCCCGGGGAGAGGCGTGAAGATGTTTTAACGAACGAAGAATCCCCTGAATGCGGGACATAAACAATGCCGCTGGCATCCCTTTACCTGCTACGTCACCAATCAACACAGCCAGCAGGTGCGGT
>JALXCH010000146.1 GCA_026991005.1 Calditrichia bacterium
GGCGGTAACTATGTGGATTTCGAGATTCATCGCGAGGAGGCCGCCCGCTACGGACTTACGGTGGGCGATGTGCAGGAGGTCATCATGTCTGCCATCGGGGGCATGAATGTCACCCAGACGGTGGAAGGGCTGGAGCGCTATCCGGTGAATGTGCGTTATCCCCGGGAATTGCGGGACAATCTGGCGGATTTAAAGCGCGTGCTCATCACCACGCCCACCGGTGCCAAGATTCCTTTAAGCTATGTGGCGGATTTGAAGATTCACAAGGGGCCGCCGGTCATTAAAAGTGAAAATGCCCAGCGTACCGCCTGGCTTTATGTGGATTTGAGGGGGATTGATGTGGGCACCTATGTTAAAAATGCCAAAAAAGTGGTGGATGCCCGGGTTAAGTTTCCGGAAGGTTACAGCATTGTCTGGAGTGGCCAGTACGAATACATGGAGCGCGCTCAGGCTCGCTTGCGGGTGGTGGTACCGCTTACGCTGCTCATTATCTTCCTGCTTCTGTATTTCAATTTCAAAAATATTCAGGAGAGTCTGATTGTCATGCTTTCCCTTCCCTTTGCTCTGGTGGGTGGCATCTGGTTTCTGTATTTGCTCAATTACAACTTCAGTGTGGCGGTGGGTGTGGGATTTATCGCGCTGGCGGGTGTAGCCGCCGAAACGGGCGTGGTCATGCTCATTTACCTGGATCATGCTTACGACAATCGCAAGTTCAAAGGGCAGATGCGTAGCCTGAAAGACCTTTACGAAGCCATTATCGAAGGGGCGGTGGAACGCGTGCGGCCCAAAATCATGACCGTAACCGCCATTATGGCTGGTTTGTTGCCCATTTTGTGGGGAACCGGTACCGGCTCTCAGGTGATGAAGCGCATTGCCGCCCCCATGGTGGGAGGAATGGTCACCTCCACGGTGCTCACCCTGGTAGTGATTCCCGCCATTTACTACCTCTGGAAATCCCGGGAAGTGCATCGGTTAGCGAAAGAAGTGGGCCTGGAGAATTCGGAAGATGAAAACAACCAGGAAAAGAAATCCTGATAGGAGAACATCATGAAAGAGATAAAAGCCTATATTCGGTGCCGCAAAGCCGAGGAAGTCATCAGCGCTCTGGAAGAGAATGGAGTACAGGGAATTACTTTAATAGATGTCATGGGGGTTGGTCATCTGGTTTCTCCCGAAAACGCCAAATATTCCGTAAAATGCATCCAGAAATACTCGGAAATCTCCAAGCTGGAGGTGGTATGTCGGGATGGGGAGGTGCACAAAATTATAGATCTAATTCGGAAACACGCCTATACTGGTATGCGAGGTGATGGAATAATATTTGTAACTCCGGTGGAAATGGCGGTAAAAATTCGTACCGGCGCAACTGGGGAGGATGTGTTGTAAAAAGATTTTTTTCTCTGCAAGAGGCCGATTCAGAAAATTCGAGTTCATTGAATTGATTTTTTAGTGGTCTTTCCCCAATTGGTGCTGGTCTTTAACATAGATACAGGATAGTGCATCCTGGCGGCTCAGGTTATTCAATATCTCAGGGAATAATTTGAGCCGTTTTTTATCTGGAGAATGGCTTAATCCAAATATTTCCTCGAAGATATTTTGAAGCGATTGACAGATTTAAAATGAAAAAACGGATGTTTCTGAGATATCTCAATATAGCCCCGTGCCGTAGATGTGCAATGTTCATGCATAGCATTTCCATTGTGCACAGCATCTTGTCCGTGTCCAGTATCCGAGGAAAACGGGCTCCGGTTTTGGAGATGCTCCACGCGACTGATGCCCCAAAGATTTATCTGGTTGAATAAACTTCCACTCTCAAATTTCACCGTCCCTGAGGGATGGGTTGCACCTGCACAGCATTTCCGCAGGATCCTGCGGACAGGGCTCTGTCCCTTGGGGATCCCTGGGGGATGAGTAGAGTTCGAATAACCCACAAATTCGATTTGTGTGAATAGAATTCCACCCCCACATTTATTCGTCCCGAAAGAGACAGAATGAAATTTGCTGCAACAAATTTAAATGTCCAGGGATAATCCGTTGTCAATTGTCCCTTCGGGACAAAATTTTATTGGTTGGATATATCTCCCCCATATTTAAAAATATCCAATAGTCCATAGGACTCCTTTGGAGGATCCCCTTGGGATGGGCTATATGCATCCCATCGCTTCGCGATGGGGAAACGGGAACTGAAAATTTCTTCTTAAAATAAATTTTGGTCTCAGCTACCAACGACCATCCCGGATGGAAGTATTGCCAATAGCACACAAATTCGAGTTGTGGGAAAAATGCTCCGCGATGGGTGAACAAATTTTTCAAGAAATGTACCGATGGGTAAATTGTGCCAATAAAATATTTGTACATCCCAACACCACATAGCCCGTCCCGTTAGGGACGGAATGCACCTAACCCACAAATTCGATTTGTGGGAATGGAATGTCCACCCACACATTGACACGTCCCGAAGGGACTGAATGAAATTTGCGGCAACAAATATAAATGTCTTGGAAAAATCCGTTTTCAACTACCACTCCGGGACAAATTGAATTGCTGTATGCGCATGTATTTTAATCAAACACAAACCGAATACCCGTACCATTCTGGGCCTGAAACACATAATAGGCGGTTCCGTCCACCATTTTCACCGTACCCTCTCCCCGGGTAATCACCACATGCCCGGGACGCCGGGGAAGCTGCAGCGTGAGCCCGGGAATCCGCACCTCCCGGGGCAGCCGTATTTTTACCCGCACCTCGTTTTCCCGTTCCGCGACCTCAACCACCAGGTTCTTCCGCTTATTCCAGTAATCCGCAACCATCTGCAACGAGGGCAGCCAGTACTTGCCGCTCCCGGAAACCTCCCGGGTAAGTTCCAGAATAGGCGAAAACAACAACTGATTTTTCCCGGAATAGAGCGGGTGCGCCACAATGGTCATGATGCCCTTTTCCGGGGTAATTACTTCATTCCACAAATTTTGCAGATAGGCACGGTACTGGGCTGCATCCCGCTTCTGCTGAAATTCCGGATAACGGCTCTGTTCGTTAATTCCCTTCCCGTAAAAATACCAATCGTCGTGCTGCAAGGGCGAAATTTCCAGCAAATTTAAAGAACGAAACCACCCGGATTGGTGGAAAATGGGAATATTGTACGGAAAAATCCCGCCCCCGTAAAAACGGGTGTGATCCACCACAATGCTGGATTCGAAAGAATATCCCTGTTCCTCCAAAACCAGCATTCCCCAAAAACTATTCACCACATAGGGGAAACGAAAGCCGGTAAATTGCCGCTGGTACTGAATTTCGGGCTGGCGAATCTCCCGAAGCGTCTCCATATAATCCAGTCCTCGAAAGCGGGGATGGGTAAGAGAATGATTGTGCAGCTCGATTTGCGATTGATTGGCACACCATTGGATCACCTCCGGCGGAGTGTAACCGGTGATGAATAGGGAAATGCGATTGATGTAGGGAAACAGGTTGGTAAACACGCGTTTGTACTCTTCCAGCACCCCGCCATCGTCGAAGGTAACAGCCAGAGCAGCCTGCGCGGCATGGGGCCAGGGATTTAAGGTGATGGGATAGCGGCGTTCCCCTACCGCCAGGCGAAAGATACGCTGATACAGATGCTCTATTTGTAAACTCCCGGCCAGCCCTCCATCCAGCGCGGGATGCAGCAAGCGGGAGACGGAAAAATACACCATGCTGCCCTTCCCATAGCGATGGGCAAACACCGCCGGAAGCATGGTACCGCGGGTTACATCCTGCCAGTAAAACCACACGCGGAACCGGGTGGAATCCTGCATCAGGGCCAGACTGGCGCTATCTGCCGGTACCAGCAGATATGCCGATTGTTCCACCCGGAGCACCGGGGGATTGGGAAAATGGTGAGAGAGGAAATCGGCAGCAGAGAGGCGAAACCCTTTCACATCCACTTCCTGCAAACTAACGCCCAGCACCGGACTCAATACCCAGTTTTCCGGCGAAAGATTCCCCGTTAGCGTCACCCGGTCGATGCCATCCAGCCGGTTTCGCCCGAAGTTCTCGCCCGCTACCAGAACACCCCCGTTTTCGACCCAGTCCTTCAGCACGGCAAGCTCCCGGTCGCTCATGTAGGTGAGGGAATACTGCCGATCGGCATCGTGATAGCCAAACAGGGTGGGAGCAATAATAATATCGTAATCCTGCAAATTGCGGGGATCCCACAATATGGTACGGTTTTCGAAGCGCACGAACGCTCCTAGTTTATTGAAAGCCTGCAGGGCAATAATCGCCCCATCGGAGACGGTACCTTCGCCGCGACCGTCTCCGGTAGTTAAAAATAACACCCGGGGAATGCGGTAATCGTACTGTGCAAGTTCGATATTGCTCTGCCGACATCCCGATATCAACAACACGAAAAAGAATAAAACTCCCGCTGCTCCAATCCACTTTCTTTGTATCATGTTCCGTGGTCTCCTGTTTTCGCTTCTTGTGAAATATCCGTTCTGTTGCCGTATACCGATTTGCCCCCTTCCGGAGGGCTCTTGCTTTATTAAAAAGTGATTTTTTACTCCGGAAATACTTCTTCGTACCAATTATTGACGATTCATGGAATTGAAAATTCGCAGCGGCACTCCACCAGCATTCCAGGCCGTTTCCGGAAGCGCTTCGGATTTTCCTTCCAGATTCTCCACAATGACATCCTCACCCGGCCATACCTCCAGCAACACTTCTCCCCGCCGGAGGTTGTAAATTCCATCGGCCAGGCTCCCCTTGACGCGCACCGTGCGCCAGGGAGCGGTGAACCGCACGGTAAGAGAGCGGCGAAGAGGAACTTCCCGGGATACCTGCGCGGTAATTACCACAAAATCACGAAATTTCTGCAGATGAACCTGCGCCTGGCGAGCCATTTCCAGGTATGTTCCCACATCCGCTATGGTGCCCACATAGTAATCGCTGTTCCGGATAATTCGGGCGTGGCGCTCGAAAGTGGAGGGGGTGACGCTGTAAGTATCCCGCACCCGGTGGCTTTCCATTACCCGGAGCTCCCGGGAATTTTCGGGAAACACGTGATGATACATCAAAATCGTCCATTTTCCCTGGCCTTTCTGCAGCCAGTGAATTAACTGCGCAGTGGTAGGCGTTTGCTCATTGCGGATAACGAAACTGTGCAGGAGGTAAGGGTCGGCCTCCCGGGGCAGATTGTAGCGATTCCCACTAAGGCGGGCAAAGAGGTAAGAACTTCGCCGCACCATTTTGGTAATCCGGGCATCATACCCGGAAAAGGGATAATGAAACGTAAACACCGGTTGTCCCAGTTTTTCCTCCAGTTCCTTTTTGCTGCGGGTGAGTTCCTGTTCAATTTCCATGTCGTCCTGCAGCCTTCGCAGATTAACATGGCTCATTCCATGACTGGCAATCTCCCAACCTGCCGCACTCAATTTTTTTAATTGATCCCAGGTGAGGTAACGGGTCAGGAAGCCTCTCCGATCGCCGGTGAGCAACGGCTCCTTTCCAATGCGTTCTACGATAACTCCCAGCGTGGCAGGAAGCTGATACTTTTGCAAGATGGGGAAAGCATAACGGTAAATCCCGTAGGTACCATCGTCGAAGGTGATGGAGACCGCACCGGCTTTTCCCTGCGGCCAGGGAGTCACTTCCGCCCGGAAGGGAATTGACCGGCGCGGGGAATTCTCCCGTATCGGGGGCAGCTGCTGGAAAGCATCCCGCACAAGATAATAGGACGGTTTCAAGCGCATCCGGTACCAGGGTTTTTCCCAGCCCTTCCACAGGTAGCGAATCCCGTGCTGGCGAAAAGAATCCGGCAGCTTTTGCAGCACGCTGTCTCCTTCCTGAATCAGGAAATAGAACCGAAATCCATCGGTGGTGGCGGTTTCGATTTCCGGGGTGTCCGGGTCGTTATACAGCACCTGATGGGAGGAGGGATCGGTTACATTCAGCAGGTGCCAGGTGAGGCGAACCTCTACTTCCCCTGTTTCGGGATTGTAGTACCAATCCGCCAGAGAGTTGAAATCGTCCAGATGCGGATTGCTGCGGCCAAACCGGAGGGTGCTCCGGTAATGAATGATTTGCGGAACCACGGTACCATCCAGCTGGATGCGCTGGCGATTGGCCAGCAGGCGCTGCTCCACAAATTTGCCTGCTCGGTTTTCCACGGAATGGTATCCGGGAATAAAATCGTGGTAGATATCGGTAAAAACGGAATACGGTTCATCCACCAGCAGGGCAGCGTGGCTGGTATCCCGAAGCACCAGCAGAAATTCCAGCCCGTCGGCGGTTTCTTCCGGCACGCCCGGGAAGCGGTGGTCGCCCAGGCGGCTGGAGTAGGTATCGATGCCAACCAGCACGTCCCGGTTTTGCCAGTCGAAATGCGGCGGCAAAGTAAGGCGCAGGTAAAAATGCCCCGCATCGGCCTGCGCATACACCGCCCGCAATATACCCTTACTCTGTACCAGCGGTTTCTCTTTCCAATCATCCACCAGACCATCCACTTCCACCGCGGCCTGCTCCATCGCCACCAGTCCAAAATTCTGTTCGGGATTCTCCAGATTGTGCCACAGCTTGCGTCGCTGCGCGGGTTGTTCAAAATCCATGACCAGCCAGTTGAATTTGAACCATTCGTCTATCCATTCGAAAAGAATTGCTCCCGCTCCACCCTGCTGGTAAATATCTCGAATTAAATGGGCATTGAGGCGACCCTGCTCCTGCTCCGTATGCCCACCCTGATGAAATCCGTTGGGGTCATAATGGCTATTCCCCCGGCTGGAGGGAACACCAAATTCGGCAATCACCAGTGGAATATCCGGTAGGTATTGCTTCAGGTGATGTAAATATCCGGCGTAGTGGCACTCCCCGTGCTCCGTTTGGAAATGGCGGTAACGGTAATCATTGTACACAAAATCCGGATAGTAAGGGTAGGCATGGTAACTGGCGAATAAACCGGCCTGGTTCTGGGGGGTGACGTAAATATGCCGAAAATCCAGTGACAACAGATCGTTGTCATACTCCCGTACCCGGGGACTCTCGATGAATTCCGAATTATGGTACATGGGATCCAGCGGGAGCCAGTTCACAAAGGAGAGAGGATGCTGGTAATGGTAGGTAATGGTTTCGTACTTCATGGTAAAATCCATCATCTCTGCCAGCCACACTTCCATGGGACTCCCCTGGGGCACGGAGAAGAAAAATCCGTTGTAGCGGGTGCGATCGAGGTTCAAAGCATTATGTTCGCGCACCGTTTTGGGCTCCCACTCACGTCCCAGAATAAAACCGATGGTGTAAGCGGAGACATCTCTGTTGTAATGCCCGCTGGCGTGCCCCGGGCGCTCCGGCAACTCTGCCCGTCCAAACACCACATCGATGGCATCTTTAATCTCCTTCTGAAACCGGTGCAGGTAATCCGGACGATAATAATTTCCATCCTCCGGTAAATCCGCCCAGATTCCCTGTAACAGGTAAACCGGCTGGTGGGAATTCAAAAAATTGTAGCGGGAGAGCGCCTGATAGAATTCCGGCGGCAGAATGGTGTACACCCGCACCACATTGGC
>JALXCH010000147.1 GCA_026991005.1 Calditrichia bacterium
GCCCATTCGTGTGGTCTCCGAGCTCAGCTGGGGAGCGCTCTTTGCGCACACGCTATTCATTCGTCCCCAGACGCCGGAAGAGATTGCTAACCACACGCCTCGTTTTACCGTACTCCACGCTCCCAATCTACATGCCATCCCGGAACTGGACGGCACCCGCTCGGATGTGTTTGTGGTCATTCATCTGGCGCGCGGACTCATCCTGGTGGGTGGCTCCGGATACGGCGGAGAAATTAAAAAATCCATTTTTACCGTGATGAATTACCTGCTACCGATGGAGGGCGTGTTTCCGATGCACTGCTCGGCTAATGTGGGCGCCGATGGCGATGTGGCACTGTTCTTCGGACTATCCGGAACCGGGAAAACCAGTCTATCTGCCGATCCCGATCGTCGGCTGATTGGAGACGACGAACATGGCTGGAGTGAGGACGGTGTTTTTAACTTCGAAGGCGGGTGTTACGCCAAGACCATTCGTCTTTCCCCGGTGAAAGAACCGCAAATCTACAACGCCATTAAATTTGGTTCCATAGCCGAAAATGTGATTTACGACGAAAAAACCCGCGCCATCGATTTCGATGCGGGAGACATTACCGAAAATACCCGTGCTACTTATCCCGTGGAGTATATCGATAATGTGCTCATTCCCGGAAAGGCTGGTCATCCCAAACACATTATGTTTCTTACTGCCGATGCCTACGGAGTACTGCCACCCATCTCCCGTTTAACACCGGAAATGGCCATGTACCATTTTATGAGTGGTTACACCTCCAAACTGGCCGGTACGGAAACCGGAATTGACGAACCGCAAGCTACTTTCAGCGCCTGTTTCGGTGAGCCGTTTATGCCGCTGCCCATTGTGAAATACGCCGAGATGTTAGGGGAAAAAATGCGGAAGCACAACACGGAAGTGTGGCTGGTCAACACCGGTTGGACCGGCGGACCGTACGGGGTTGGCAAACGGATGGACATTCGGTACACCCGGGCAATGATTAAAGCGGCGCTCACCGGAGAACTGGATAAATACGAATTTCGCCCGGATCCCATCTTTAAAGTGATGGTCCCCGTCCATTGCTGCGATGAGGTACCGGACGAAATACTGAATCCCCGCAACACCTGGGCGGACAAAGCAGCCTACGATCGCAAAGCCAAACAACTGGCACGGGAATTTGTGGAGAATTTCAAGCGGTTTAAAGATGTGCCGGAGGAAATTTTAGCCGCTGCCCCCAATGCGGAGTAGGGACGAGAGATTCTCTGCATGGGGTAAAGATCTTTAGCTCCGCTGACGCTGCGCTCAGAACAACAAACTGTAGCACGGCTCTCCTGAGCCGTTACGAGCGAAGCGAGTTCCGTAAAAACGAGATAGTAAGAACTATCATCTTTAAAGAAAAAGATTCTTCGCTCCGCTAACGCTCCGCTTAGAATGACAGGGATGGAGGATTGGCGTGTTCGTTATTCTGAACCCTTGCCGCAGGTAAGGGTGAAGAAGCTCAATAGTTGATATTTAACCACGAATTACACGAATTGGCACGAATTAAATAACAACATCACTGGTTCAGCAAAGAACCTGCTAAATCACTGGCTACTTAGAATTTGTAATTTAATTCTTTGGAATTTGAAACTTATGATTTGGAATTTGTTGTTTGGAATTTGAGATTTTGTACCACGGTTCTCCCGAGCCGCTAAAATGAAGCACCTTCAGAAATTATAACCATTCCTCCAGGCGATAAGGAGATGGTACAAAAGCAAGGTCTCCCATCTTCAGCGTGAAAGATCCTTGAGCGCATCCTCCTCAATTAGACTTGTATAGAAGGATAAAATTAATTAAATTTATCCTTGTATAGAAGGGCATGATATGGATAAACGTATCATAAAAGAAATAATACGGGATTTTCACCTTAAAGAACTTCCACCACTTACCGAACGCTCTGGTGATTTTTCTGTGCCCCCAGGGAAAATCCGCAGTGTAATTGGCGTCAGGCGGAGTGGGAAAACGTTTTTGTTCTATCAGTTAATGAAAAATCTTTTAAAGAAAGGCATAAGTAAAGAGCAAATTCTGTATATCAATTTTGAAGATGAACGGTTGTTACCAATAAAAAAAGAAGATTTGTCCTTAATATACGAAGTGTACCTGGAATTATATCCGCACATTAAGCGGCAAAAAGTTTACCTGTTTTTAGATGAAATTCAAAATGTTCCAGGCTGGGAGATATTTGTCCGACGATTGCACGAAAACGAAAATGTTGAGATCAGTGTCACGGGATCTTCCTCCAGATTGTTAAGCAGAGAATTGGCCACGGCGCTACGTGGTAGAACTTTGAGTTTTGAAGTCTTCCCTTTTAGCTTTGCAGAAATGCTCAATTTTTATGGCATTTCTCCTGATATTTATTCCAGCGAAGGCAAGGCTTATCTGGTAAATAAATTTGAAGAGTATCTATACTGGGGTGGCTTCCCGGAAGTATTAAAAGTGGATCAAGATTTTAAAATCATGATTTTGCAGGATTATTTAAATTTGGTCCTTTACAAAGATTTGATTGAGAGATATCAAATTCGAAATCAGGCTTTGTTGAAATATTTGCTTAAATTTTTATTGAGTAATAATGCCAATCCCTTCAGTATTAACAAATTTTTTCTAGATGTCCGGTCGCAGGGATTTAAAGTATCGAAAGACAGTATTTTCAATTATCTTAATTACCTTGAAGATGCCTTCTGGATATCCCTTGTTCCCATTTACAGCGAATCAATTCGCAAGCAACAGGTCAATTATCGTAAAATTTATGTCCTGGACAACGGTTTGGTTTCAGCAAATAGAAGCACTCTCTATTTTAATAGTGGGCGATTACTGGAAAGTCTGGTATTTCAACAATTGCGCAGAAAATTTAGTTTAAATCAGATTTTTTACTATAAAACCAGTAAAAACAGTGAAGTTGATTTTTTAATTTTAAATGAGTACGAAGGCAAGGTGGCTTTAATTCAGGTGAGCGAAACAATAACCGAACCGGCTACACAACAAAGAGAGTTAACCTCTTTGTACAGCGCCATGGAAGAATTGGGCCTCTCGGAAAGCCTTATTATTACGGCGTATGAATACGCCACGTTCACCCGGAATCACTTAAGAGTCCAGGCTAAACCGTTCTGGGATTGGGCGTTGGGTAAAGATTTGTTAAGTGGAGTGTAGCCGGACATTCCGGGTCGATTTTCGCCAAACGAACCTCATGCTTGCTAACATCCCCTCAAGTAATACATGGAAGTTACACCATGAATGGTGATGCTAATCTGATGCGTCATGTGACAAAGATGATGAATTGATTGAATGGAGTGCCTTTTCTGACTATATTCTATTCACCATGCCATAAAGGCCTGTCATGCTGATGTTCTTATTTTTGTCAGAAAAAGGGAATCTCTTACATCACGTTTTTAGATTTTTCGCTCTGCTGGCGCTGCGTTCAGAAGAACAAACTGTAGCACGCTCTCCTGAGCCGTTACAAGCGAAGCGAGTTCAGTACAGTAAAAAGACAAAAATCCCATCCTCAGTGTAAGAGATTCTTCGCTCCGCTGACGCTTCGCTCAGAATGACAGAGAATGAGGATTGTCGATTTTGTCATTCTGAACCCTTGCCGCAGGCAAGGGTGAAGAATCTCAGTAGTTGATATTAACCACGAATCCCACGAATTGGCACGAATTAAATAACAACATCATTGGATCAGAAAAAGATTTGCTAAATCATGTGTTATTTGAATTTTTGGGATTTTGGATTTAAGGTTTTGTAGCATAACTCTTACGAACCGTTATTAGCGAAGCAAGTTCAGTAAAGTAAAAGGACAAAAAATCCCATCCTCAGTGTAAGAGATTCTTCGCTCCGCTGACGCTTCGCTCAGAACAACAAATTGTAACACGGCTCTCCTGAGCCGTTACGAGCGAAGCGAGTTCCGTAAAAACGAGATAGTAAGAACTATCATCTTTAAAGAAAAAGATTCTTCGCTTCGCTAACGCTCCGCTCAGAATGACAGAGAATGAGGATTGGCGATTTTGTCATTCGGAACCCTCCCCACCTTAATCCGGAAGTTTATTTGTTGTTTAAAGGAAGAAAGCCAGAGTAAAAAATACGTTAGACACATCCTATTTTTCGGCACTCTTTTTTCTTAATAGCATCGCCTTCTGACTGATCTCTTCAATAGATAAATCCTCATCTAAATTTTCTCGCCATTTTGTATAATCAAATGGTTCTCTTTGAATTAGAGCAATAAACCGCTCTGCTTCAACCTCCCCGAGGTATTCTGCAAGAATCTGGATTCCTTTTACCTTGATTTCTGTATCTGTTATCATAATTTAATCTCCTTTATAAAACCAATTGGGTCATTTATTTTAATTTCATCTATTAAACTTGCACGTTTAAGAATATAATCATCAGTGGTTAAGAAATATTCACATTTTGCAATAATTGCGCAAGCAATATGTAACGAATCAATTTTATGAAATCCTTTTTTGTTTAATTCTCTAGCCTTTTCAATGATTATTGATTTTTCTTCTACATCTTCAACCGCATATTCTTTCCACTTGCTTATTCGTAATTTCCTTTCCTGATAAGGATTTTTGTAATTTTCGTAATCGAGAATATATGACCAAATCAGATGAAATCTTCCGGCTATAATCTCCTCTTGTATCTTCAACTTAGCTTCTGTTTCTAGCCGAATTCTAATTTGAGATTGATCATCGAATGGGCGGTTAAAGCAACAATTATCAAGATACAATCTGATTATTTGTCCCATTTTTAGTTTTAGCTGAACATTACCTTTTACATTAAACTTCATTTTTTATTTAGTTTCATAATAAATATCTTTTTCAATAATTTCAAGGAATTTTACTGGTTGAGATTGCTCTGCTATTACTCTTAATAAAATGCTAATAAAAGTAGTGTATCGATTCACTTATAGATTCTTTTAAACCATGCGGTAGCAATGACAGAGTTATATTTGAACCATGACCCCGCAGGGTAGTGATAGCAAGGGGTAAATTACCTAATCCAAAATGTAAGAGATTCTTCGCTCCGCTAACGCTTCGCTCAGAATGACAGGGTAGGCTGGTTCATCTGCTGATATTCCCGCTCTGGCAGTAAGCAAAACTGTCCGATGAGCTAAAAAATTGCTTTGTGGTTAAACTTCATTGAACTCTTCACAAAAAAGTTAGCAGAATCCCATGAAAAGAAATCAAGGCGCCAAACAAACGATGGTAGCTCCCCAGGAACCGCCACTCTCTTCGTGCCAATAATCCAGAACCGCGGGATGTTTGTCTAAAATCGCATGGACAGTCCGGCGCAGCGTACCGGTACCCTTGCCGTGAATGATGCGAATTTGATATATCCCCCGCTCCCGGCACGCTTCGATATATTCTGGCACCAACGATTTTACCTCGCGAGGAGAAAACGTGTGTAAATCCAGCTCCCCGTTAATGGGATATTCCACCGGCTCATCCTGAATCATCATTTTCTCTCCTTTCACTTTTTCCTTTCTGCAACCCCGCATCATAAATTTACAAAGAACCACCCGTTTTCCGAAAAATATGTTAAAAATTAACCCCAGGCTTCTCCTTCCATAAAGATGCTCTCACAACAAAATTATTTCTCGACATATTGAAAATAAACATCTGACCTCCTGAATAACCCGGGTTTCCGGAAACTTTTGCAATCACCTATTTCGAAAAATTTTTAATTACTTTGCCTGGAGAATTTGACAATTTTATCCAAAATCACTATATTCTAAAAAAAGAATGGGAGATGGTTTCCTCCCACCCGGAGGTTGAGAGCGTTTAAAATGAAGCGTTTGGTTTTGCGGTTATATCCGACCTGGATTTTTGTTCTGTTCTTTACTGCAGTTGCCTTTCCCCAACCATCCCGGCATTATACACTCTCTTCATTATGGATTAAAACCTGTGAAGGGATCATGCCTGTGGATTTCGACCAGGATGGCAGGCAGGAACTGTTCATGGATGTCACCTCCCAGATTAACATCCTGGATTCCCGGGGAGAGCACTATCTTGCCAGTTTTGTTAAAACGGGCTTCATGAAAAATTACATTATTCCCATTCCCACCGGTTCTCTGGATTCACTTGCTTTTTTTATTTCCCATCAAACCACGAATGGAGTTCATTATGATTTGTGGCACCCGGCGGAAAAACCCGATAAAACGTTTCTCAAGAAAAATATATTCTTCTTCCCCGGTAAAGATGTAGATGGGGATAATCAAATTCATTTAACTTTTAAACCGGTTTTTCGTATTCCTTATCGCCACGGGAGTTTTTTAAACATTATCATTCTGGATAGCAGCAAGGACTGTGTGCGGCGGGGAATGATGGCTACCCTATTACCCGAGGGGAAAATAGTCTGGGAGTTTCTATTCGGGCCCCAGATTGCCAACATCCAGCTTACCGATGTGAACAGAGACAACCGTCCGGAACTTTTAATAAGCACTTACGCTCCGGATAATGGGGCGGAATGGAATGGATTTCCGGATGACTCCAGTTATGTATTCTTCGTCGATGCCCTGAATGGTCAACTGTTGTGGAGCCGGAAACTGGGAGGGATTTTTACCTCCTCCAGCGCAGTCGCCGCAGATATGACCGGGGACGGGGTGGATGAAATCGTTGCCTGGCGTTCCAGCGTGGCCGAGCCCGAAGATGGGCAGGATTTTGTTGCCCTGTTAGATCCCCGCGATGGACATATCCTGCAAAAACGTAGTTTCGGGGAAAAAACGCCGCGACAGAATTTTCATTGTAACGTTCGGGATATTGACCAGGATGGAAAAAAAGAACTGGTACTGGGCAATTTCGACGGGCTCATCCGGGTATTTAACGAGGATTTAAATGTAGAACAGTATTCCCGGAACTTCCACTCCGCGGTTCAGGTGCATCAAATTACCGATCTGGATGGAGATGGAAACCTGGAAATTCTTGCCAGTACCGCTGACAAGAATTACCATATTTTAGATACTCATTTGCAACCCCTGTACACAATCCCACTAAAACCGTATGAAAATCTGGTCACGATCAAAGGTTCGCGCAGAAGTTATTTAATTCAAACTGCCCCCAATCCTCAAAAAGATGACCGGAAATTGATTGTCCATCTCCTTCAATTCCGAAAAGCATCGCTGCTGCAACGGGAGAGACAAATCCCGGTATTTTTCCTGTTCGGCATTCTCTTTGTCCTCACCCTGTGGGTGACCCGAAATCTGTACTTCAAACACTACCTGGGGAATATGCTCACTTTCTTTTTGACTACTGCGGGGGTCAAAGCTAATTTATTGATATTGAATAAAAAGGGAGAAATCCGGGAAATAGGAGAAAACATTGCCCGATTTTTTGAGCTATCCAGAGAAGCGTGTCTGGGTAAGAAACCACGGGAATGCTCAGAATTTTCGCGATATCCGGAAGTGACCAACCTGATCTCCTCTTTTCTGCAGCAGAGGAATTCCGGCCAAACAACCACGATTTCCATTACGACCTCCAGCGGGGAAATTACCCTGAAAGTT
>JALXCH010000148.1 GCA_026991005.1 Calditrichia bacterium
TGGAGCAATGCCAGCGACACCCTGCGCACCGTGCACATTCTGATGCCCTTTGGCTGGCAGTGGAGCGGCTCTGCCGAGGCGGTGCAGCTTGGAGGTCCTGGCCTGCAGCACGCCTCGGTGAAAGTGGCGCTGGAATACGGCGACGAATGGATCCAGATTTCCGATTGCCAGATTACCGGAACCGACACCGGGTACGTAAGCCTTACCGGGCTTACCACTCCGGAGTTTTCTGTGTATTCCTACTTCTGGATTAAAACTGCAGTTCAGGGAGGGGTTCCGCAATTCATTGCCGAAAGTCCCTTTGTGGTGGTTGGGGTGCAGCCGGTGACGCTCATTAAAGATGTGCAAACCAATTCCGGGCAGTTTAAAGATCCCGTGACCCTGGAGGGTGTGGTTACCGTGGGCGCGGGCATTCTGCGCACCGACCGCACCACCGCTTACATGCAGGACATCTCCGGTTACGGGATTCAAATCAACAAAGCGGGAGCGCCGGATACCACCTACCGCCGCGGCTGGTGGGTTAAAATTCAGGGTACGGTCTCCGAATACCGCCAGACCACCCAGATTACACCCGCCACCGTGGATACGGTGTATTACACCGGTCAGCTTCCCCAGCCCATCGAGCTTACCACCGCCGAAGCCAATAGCCCCCGCTGGGACGGTACCCTGATTCAGGTTCGCGGGGTGGTTACCGAGAAGTATTCCACTTCCACCCAGCAGCCGTACGATTACAACGTGGTGGTGAACGACGGCACCGGCGCTACCATGCTGCGGGTGTGGGGCACCACCGGAATTAACCTGGATTCGGTGGATGTGAATTCGGCCGTTATCGCCCGGGGCGTGGGCGGAGTGTATGTGGATCGGGAAGGAAAAGCCAATTACCAGATTCTTCCGGCTTACCAGGAAGATATTCGGCTGGATCCCACCTATCAGCCGACGCTGGAAGGGGTTTCGCTGGAAATCCCCCCGCACCCGTTTGTCCCCGACCGCGGAGAGCGCATCACCATCCGCTACAATGCCGGTGCGGTGAACAACCACATCACCATCCGCATCTTCGATTTGGCCGGTCGCCTGGTTACCACCCTGTTAGATGAAGACGCCCAGCTCATTGTGAACACCTTCGCCTGGGACGGACGGGACGAGTACCACAACTTTGTTCCGCTGGGCACCTACATCTGCCATCTGGAAGTCATGGAACCTCAGTCCGGTAAAAAACGCACCCGGGTGGCGCCCATTGTGGTGGGCACAATGTTGAAGAAATAATAAGCGGAAGAGATGAGAGTAAGACCGGATTACATAGACGACGCTAAAATAAAAGAGATGAACAAAATCTTCTCCCGCTATCCGCAAATCCAGGCGGCATATCTTTTCGGTTCTCAATTGCCGGGGAAGAAGAAACACCACGAGAGCGATGTGGATGTGGGTGTGTTTGTCGATCGCTACGATGTGAATCTGAAATTGGAAACTACAACGGAACTGACCGCACTGTTTAACCGGATTGATATTGTGATTTAGGGGTAAAATTACACAAAAAGTGCGTATTTAACGAAGCGGAGTATCAACTGTTTGTGAAAATGATTGGATTGAGAAATATATTGGTACACGAATATTTAGAGATAAAGGTTGATGTTGTTTATGACATCATAAAATACAATTTAAATGACATCCGTAAAATCCTGGCAGAAATAAGCAGTGTGAGATAAATTAATCAAAAATTAAAACAGGCTTTTATTATGAGAATAAAACAGAATTTCTCGCTCATAATTTTTATCATCCTGATGGCATATGGATTGGCGATTCATTCCTATGCCGGACTTTTTGACGATCGCTACCCCAGTCCCCGTTTTACCGCCATGGGAGGCACCGGTGTAGCCGTCGCCAACGATGTGTGGGCAGCCTATTACAATCCTGCAGGGCTGGCACGGGTGCCCGGTATGCAGGTCGCCACCTCTTACCTGCGGCTGTTTAATCTTTCGTTCCTGACCAACTTTTTTGGAGCAGCCACTTACCAGTTGCCGGGTTCCTACGGCACGGCTTCGCTCACTTTCCAGTATTTTGGGGTGAATTACCAGAACCAGAATCTTTCCGGAGAGTACACCGTGACTCTCTCCCACGGATTCTACCTGCTCAACGACATTCACACCAGTCTGGCTTTTGGCTATTCTTTGAAGGGGTATCACTGGCAACTGGGCGAATCTCTGGAATACGGTGATCTGGGCAGTGCTTCCAGTTTTGGATTGGATGTGGGGCTGCTGGCGTCGGTGTATGGGCGCACTTACCTGGGGGTCTATTTCCTGAATGTGAATGCCCCCAAAATTGGCGCCACTATTCAGCACGATTTACCCCAGCGCATTGTGGTGGGCATGGCCTACCAGCCCTACGACGGCGTGACCACCAGTCTGGATTTCAACAAAACGCTGGGTGTGGGCGATATTCAGGTGTGGGGTGGTGCCGAGTTCCGGGTGTTCCAGCGGCTATTTCTGCGCTTTGGAGGCACCACCAATCCCAACCGCTTTTCCACCGGAATTGGCCTGCATATCGCCCAATTCCAGCTGGATTATGCTCTGATTACTCACAGCGAACTGGGCGAAACGCACCAGATGGGATTAAGCATTCGCTTTTAAGAAAGGAGTTCCGGAGAGGAGAGTGACGGATTATTCATGGAAAAACGGACACGAGCAACCATGAGAGAGCGATTCTTCAATAAAATGAAAACAAAAGGAAGGGGCATTGTGCTGGCCTGGCTGTTGCTGATGTTTACCTTCAGTATCCTACTTGCCAGCGACACCGCCACGCCTTATTCCCCGCAGCATCAACTGGACATCAACAATGCTTCTTTCGAAGAAATTGCCAAATTGCCCATTCCCCGGGAACTGGCCGAGCGCATTTACTACCGCATCGAATATCAGGGACCGCTGAAAAGCATTTACGACCTGTACCAGATTAAGGGGATGACCCCGGAAATTTTCCTGAAAATCAAACCGCTTATTCGGGTGGAACCGTATGTTCCGCAGACGGAGCGGGAAGTGCGCATCGAACGGTTGTACTACAAGCTGGAGCGCTGGGAAGCCAACGAAAGCATCAATCAGGCGCTGGTGGATATGTGGATGGAGCAGGCACTGGAACCGGTGGATATCAACACCATTCGCTACGACCAGTTGTTGAATTTACAGGGGGTTTCTCCCGTGGATGCAGCCGCCATCATTAACTACCGCAACCAGGTGGGTAAAATCTTTAGTGCCCGCGACTTGCGCAGCGCTCCCTGGATTTCCTACTACGGCTATCGCAATGCGCGGGATTTTGTCTCCTTCCAGCCGGTGGCGAAAAAACGGGAATTCCACGGGCATCTGCTTACCCGCATGGACAATACCCCTTTCTTTACCGACGAAGCCGAAGCAACAGCACAAATTCCCGCGGCACGCATCAACAATAACTACCCCAATGTGTACACCCGTTTTCTGGGGAGCCTGGGACCCAACATCCATTTTGGCTATTCCTTTTTCCACGCACTGAACGAACCGTTTTTAACCACCAATCTGGGATTGGGGTACGCCCCGAAAGGGAAAATGTATCTGGGAATTGAGAACCAGAAGATTGGTCCGGTGGAAGTGCGCAAGCTATATCTGGGCAATTACAGCCTGGCATTCGGACAGGGCGTGGTGATGGAAAACACCGATTTCTTCCAGCCGCGCAAATCCGGGTTTGGCTTCCGCAAACGCTTTCTGGGTATTTCCGGCGACAATTCCCGTACCCGGGAGTTTAAACTCACCGGCGCCGCTACGGAGTTGTACTTCCACAAAACCCATCTCTTTTTGTTTGGCTCTTTCGATCGCCGGGATGCCATCCTGAACACCAACCCGGTGGTTATCGATGGCAAGTTGCATTACCCCATGAACCAGTTGATTGTGCTGGATCAGCGGTTTCAGTACGCCCCGCTGGATGAGGCACGGTTACGGCAGAAACTCCCCTGGCGGGATAATGTGCAGGAGCTGTTGCTGGGTACTCATCTTGCCTACGACATTTTTCCCACTACCCAGGTGGGGCTAACCTATTACGAGAGCGCTTACGACCGACTGATTCGTCCCAACATCGAAGAGGTAGTGGCGCCGGAGAATCTGGGTACCATCAGCATGGCCGATAACGAAATTTTCAACGCTTACGGGGGGCCGTTTTCCGATGGCTCCAACCCGCTGTGGAGTGCCGCGAAATCGTTCCGGCGGGTGTACGGCATGGATTTTCAGGCGGTGTACCAGAACGTGGCGTTTCAGGGGGAATATGCCGAACTGGACAAATCCCGCGGCCTGTTCCGGAATCCCCACGCCTACGTGTTAAGCACCTACGTGCAGTACAACAGCTTCAACCTGCTGGCGCTGTATCGGGATTACAGCCTGGAATTCGACAATCCCTACCAGCGTTCCTTTTCCAACTACCGCCGCTACAAGCGCACCATCTACGAAAAATATTTTTATTTACAGGATCCCCAGTACGGCCAGCTTTACACCAACGCACCCCAGCCGCAGGCCGAACGGGGATTTTATTTCCGCACGCGCTATCAGGTAAACCGCAAGTTTGTGATTACCGCGGAGTACGACAACTGGCGGCGAATTGCCGACGACGCCACCCAGCACCGCCTGGTGGGTACCATTCAGTTTCGCCCCATTTTCCCCCTGCGTATCGAACTCCGGCAAAAATACCAGGGACGGGAAATGTTGAACAACGAAACCACCGATTATTTCGAGAATTTTGAATTTCGCGGTCGGGTGCGAGCGCGGCTTTCCCGCTACAACGAAATGGGACTGCTGTACGTCAGTTCCATGACCAAATTCCGTCCCCGACCCCGGTTTCTTTTTCCCATACAAACAGGCGAAAGTTTGCGGTATGTGAATATTGCCGGGAATATTGGCTCACCGGCGCAGGCGCTGGGTGGTTTCTTCACCCATAATTTTAACCAGTACCTGAAAATCAAAGGATTTCTGGGGTACTACAAAGGCTTTTTCTGGAATTTTGAAGACACCCAGTTTATGGTGATGGACAGTCCCCTGGGTGCCACCCGGTTGTGGATCTCTGTGTACTCCCGCATCAGTCCGCAAATTACCATGCGGGTGAAGTACACCCGGGACTTCCAGGCGCCCCAGAATTTTGTGCAGGCGCGGGAATCCACCAATGTTCCCATCGTGCAAAAAAATGGGCGCTACTACACCGCTTATCTGGTGCAGCCCAATCAGGATTTTTACTATGTGGAACTCAACTTCCACTTTTAATCATTTGAAGCAGTGAATTAAAAGGTTTTGGAGATAGAAACGATGAAGACGAACGGTTTTTTACTCATCCTTTTGGTGATGGTGCAATTGATGCTGGCACAGAATTATCCTTCCTTTCCGGTGGGAGAGTACTGGATGTTCCCCGACGCGCGTTCGCTGGCGCTGGGAGGTGCGGGCTCGGTTTCTCTGCAGCGGCCAGGCGCCATGTTGTACAACCCGGCGGCGCTCACCGGCATCTCCGGGCGAGTTACCGCCATGGCAACCCTGAACGTGCGCAAAATGGAGGAACACCGCTCCTATCCCCTGTACGACCGTTTCGACGGGGTGATTACCGATGCCATTTACGCCCTCAACAACAATTATTACTACTCGCCGGAAGGGGCAATTACTTTTCGCACCCCGTTTGCCACCCTGCCTAACTTAACCGTGGGCGTGGGTTCCTTCATCGAAATTGACCAGAATTACCGTTATAACGAAGAAGTGCGAGAAAATATATTTGGAGACTCTCTGCTGGCTTACAATCACATTTACTATGACGGTGGGTTGCGGCGCACCAGTTTTGCGGTAGCCGCCTCCATGCCGTTTTTACCGGCGCTTTCTCTGGGAGTGCAGTTTGGTTTTCTTTCCGGCTCTCTGGATTATGAAGCGGGCATCACCTGGGTGCGCGGCTCCCGGAGCGATTCGCTGGCCACTGCCCGCTACCGCCTGGATGGGACTCCCTTTGTCATTTCCCTGGGTGCTACTTATCGGATAAACGAGCGCGTCACCGGCGGGCTGGATATTTCCCTCCCCTACACCATTGGGTATCGGGTGCGGTACGGTACGGCGCCCGAAGTTCGGGAAGAGATTGGCTACCCCTTTCGCATTAACACCGGATGGGAGTACCGTGCCCGGCAAATCCTGCAGGCACGCCTGAACATCGATTTTGGGTACGAGTTCTGGTCAAAAAGCTTGAAATATGTCAATCCCCATAATCCGGTGTTTAACCAGCCCCGGGATTACAGCGATGTTTACGTATTTAAAGTGGGGGTCGAGCACATCTTCTTTAATAAAATCCCGTTTCAGGTGGGAATGCAGTACCGCAATTCCTTTCAGCATCGGGGTACGACCCGCACGTTGTTGAGCGTGGGTACCGGTTTCCTGGGCGAGCACTGGCAGGTGGATGTGGCAGGTGCGGTGAGCAAATCCGAGTACCGCTGGCCGGATTTATTTGACGATACCCTGTACGGCGGCGACCGTTCGAATAGCTCCATCGATACCGTGGATGAGTACTACTTCTTCGGGAAGGTTACTCTGTTGTACCATTTCAATTTCTAATCCGGAATTTTGCTTTTGAAGTAAATACGTGGAGTCGCAAAGACGTTGTGCTGATAAAACAATCGATTTTTTCTATTTATCTGTTTAACCAACAATTACCCCACCCTGTCGTTCTGAGCGGAGCGTTAGCGGAGCGAAGATTCTCATAAGTGGAGGGCTCTGCGAGTGGACAGGATTAACAGGATTTGAACTTTTTTACCCACATTGAGGTTGTTTTTTATTCAGCATTCTCTGAAAACTCGCTGCGCTCGCTGCGGACGCCGCGGTTTATTTTAAAACCGCAGCGATCGCAACGAACGCCACGAAAAAACACGAAAATTGGTTTAACCTGGTGCTAAAAAATATTAGACAGGATGAACAGGATTAACAGGATTTTAAGCTATTTTTTAAACACATGGTGGTTGTTTTTTTCTGCATTCTCTAAAAACTCGCTGCGTTCGCTGCGTTTCCCAATGGGATCCATTCGGACGTGGCGGTTTATTTTAAAACCGCAGCGATCGCCACGAACGCCACGAAAAAAAGCATTATTTTATTTTTTAAAGATTCAAGATTTGTTTTTAAAATCTGGAATTAAGGAAATCATGGAAATTGGTGTAATCTGGTGCTAAAGGTTAAAATGATTTTTTAGACAGGATGAACGAGATTAACAGGATTTTAAGCTATTTGTTTACCCATATTGAGGTTTTTTTTATTCAGCATTTTCTGAAAAGTCGTTGCGCCCGCTGCGTTTACCAATGGGATCCTCCAAAGGTCGTAAAAGACTCCTCTGGAGATTCCTATGGACATTCGGACATTGCGGTTTTTTATTTTTGATACTTGGGATTTGGAAATTGGAATTTGGGGTTTCTTCGCGGTCTCTGCGCTTTCTTTGCGTTCTTTGCGGTTTAATTTTTTATTATGGAACCGCAGCGA
>JALXCH010000149.1 GCA_026991005.1 Calditrichia bacterium
CTACAAAACAACCACTTTCCCCGGAGGATATGGCAGCCATTTTCCCAATGACCCTTATTGAGCAGGAGATGAGCACCGAGCGCGAAATCCCCATTCCCGATCCTGTACGCGAGGCGTATGCCATTTATCGCCCCACCCCCCTCATTCGCGCTACTGCACTGGAAAAAATGTTGAATACCCCTGCCCGAATTTATTATAAGTACGAAGGCGCTTCCCCCACGGGGAGCCACAAGCCCAATACCGCTATTGCCCAGGCTTATTACAATAAAATGGAAGGAACCAAAAAGGTTGTTACTGAAACCGGCGCCGGGCAATGGGGAAGTTCGCTGGCTTTTGCTGCAGAAATGTTTGGTCTGGAGTGTACGGTGTACATGGTAAAAGTCAGCTACGAACAGAAGCCTTATCGTAAAACGATGATGAATCTTTTCGGAGCGGAGATTTATCCTTCTCCTTCACCCCGTACTCAGGCGGGACGAAAAATTCTGGAAGAGGACCCGGATTGTCCCGGAAGCCTGGGAATTGCCATCTCGGAGGCAGTTGAGGAAGCGGTTTCCAATCCCAATTACAAATATTCTTTGGGAAGTGTGTTGAACCATGTGCTGTTACACCAAACCGTTATTGGCCAGGAAGTGAAGAAGCAACTGGAGCAGGTTGGGGAATATCCGGATGTCATTATCGGCTGCCATGGTGGGGGCAGTAATTTTGCGGGATTGGCTTTTCCGTTTTTGCGGGATAAGATTAACGGCAAGAAGGTGCGGGCAATTGCGGTGGAGCCGGTATCGTGTCCCACATTAACGAATGGCAAACTGGACTACGATTTTGGCGATACTGCTGGGATGACTCCTCTGCTAAAAATGTACACGCTGGGGCACGATTTTATTCCGCCTTCCATCCATGCCGGTGGGTTGCGCTACCACGGAGCTGCGCCGCTGGTCAGCGCTCTGTTGCAGCACGGTTTAATCGAAGCGCGGGCACTGGACCAGCTTACAGTGTTCGATGGAGCGATGAAGTTTGCCCGAGCGGAAGGGATTATTCCCGCCCCGGAATCTTCCCATGCGATTCAGGCAGCCATTGAAGAGGCGGAAAAAGCACGCGAGGAAGGGAAGGAAAAGGTGATTGTGTTTAACCTGTCGGGACATGGGTTGCTGGATCTTTCCGCCTACGAGGCATTTTTGAAAGGAGAGTTAAAAGGTAATGGAAAGTAAGCAACTGTTCGGTTAAAAAACCGTTGCTTGCAATGGCGAGGTCGGGAATGAAAATTCCCGACCTCGATTGCGCTAGAATTATTGCAGTACTGCGTATGCCCAGAAATTCATGAGAAAACAATCAATCGCACCATAAATCCTATCTAAATTCCAATATTCCTGTTGTTAAAAAAATAGTAAATCTTTGGTAGTAAAATTAATTGATTTTAATATTTTACCGAAATACGTGCATTTAAAACCGATAAAATATCCGTTATGCGAATAAAATATGTTGACAATTTAAATTTAATTAACATTAATTAAAAATGAGCGTGAATTTCTAATGTATCGAAAATAGAGCTGTGATTTTTTTATTTTAAATGATTGTATCTCTCCACCAAAGCCGTTATATTGCTGTGACACAAATATTAAAATTATTACATTTTGAATAAGTGAACAATAAAATGTAGCTAAATGAAACAAATCACAAATAGGAGGTAACAATGGAAGGACGAAAAATTCACTGGGAGAAGTTGTTCGATTTTGCCAAACGCGCCATGATGCACCTGAATGTAAGTGAGAAAGATGCCGAAAAAGTGGCCGATAATCTGGTACTTTCCAATTTGCGAGGAATTGATTCCCACGGAGTTGCCCGGTTACAACGTTATGTGAATGGCATCAAAAGCGGTTACATTATTCCCGATGCCCAGCCTAAAATTGTGAAAGAATCCTCGGTTCTGGCAAATGTGGACGGGCAAAATGGGCTGGGACAGGTGGCTGGAACCTTTGGTATGGAACTGGCTATCGAAAAAGCCCGTAAAGAAGGCATTGGCATGGTAACGGTGTTCAATTCCAATCATTACGGTTTTGCCGGTTACTACCCTTTAATGGCTCTCAAGTATGATTTGATGGGAATTTCCATGACCAATTCTGCACCTCTGGTGGTTCCTACTTTTGGGAAGAATGCCATCATCGGAACCAATCCTATTGCGGTAGCGGCACCCACTTTCAGCCACAAACCCTGGGTCATGGATTTTGCTACCAGTGTGGTTCCGCGGGGCAAACTGGAGGTGTACAATCGTCTGGGCAAACCGCTACCGGAAGGTTGGGCCACTGATGAGAACGGAAAGGTAACCACAGATGCCGCCCGGGTGCTGAAAAACTTGCTGGATCAACTGGGTGGCGGCATTTTGCCTTTAGGCGGAGCCGGAGAACTGTATGGTGGGCACAAAGGATATGGGTTGTCCGTCATGGTCGATATTTTTTCAGGAATTCTCTCCGGATCGAACTTTGGTCCCTTCGTGGTCGCAAAAAAAGAGGGTAAGCCCAATTTCCCGCGCGTAGGCCATTTTTTTATGGCAGTTGATCCGGAATATTTTGTTGGTCTGGAGAAGTTCAAGAAGCGCATGGATGAGTACATCGATCTGCTTGTCCATTCGGAAAAGGCCGAAGGGGCAACCCGAATTTATGTGCACGGCGAAAAGGAATTCGAAATGCACGAGAAGCGGGAAAAAGAAGGAATCCCTCTGGATGCCAAAACAGTGGAAAGTTTACTGAATATCTCCGAAACTTTCGGAGAGCCCATCGAATTCATGGATTAGCATCGTGGTAGTCAAATAAAAAAGTCGAGCCTTTTACCGGGCTCGACTTTTTTGTTTTTAATGGGAATGAAAGAATGTTTAACCGTTCTTTCTCTCAAATTCCTTCATGAAATCCAACAGCGTTTGGACACCTTTGAGGGGCATGGCGTTGTAAATGCTGGCCCGAATTCCCCCTACCGAACGATGTCCCTTCAAACCAACCATCCCATTCTCGGCGGCCTCTGCCACAAATTTTTTCTCCAATTCCTCGCTGGGCAGGCGGAAAGTGATGTTCATAATGGAACGGCTGTCCGGTCGTGCCGTGGGACGGTAGAAATCGGTGCTGTCCAGCGCCTGGTACAACAATTGCGCCTTTTCCCGATTTACTTTCTCCACTGCATCAATACCACCCTGTTCTTCAATCCAGTGCATCACTTTTCCCACAATATAAATTCCAAAGCAGTTTGGAGTGTTGTAAAGGGAGTTCTTTTCTGCGTAGATTTTGTAGTTGAGCACGGTGGGGATATTCTGCGGACTGCGTTCCAGCAGATCGTTGCGTATAATCACAATAGTAACCCCGGCAGGTCCCGCATTTTTTTGAGCTCCGGCGTAAATAACCCCGAACTGATTGGGATCGAACCGGCGGCAGTAAAAATCCGAGGACATGTCTGCTACCAGCGGAACATCGCCCGTTTGGGGATACTCCTGCCACTGGGTGCCAAAAATGGTATTGTTGGAAGTAATATGCAGGTAGGAGGCATCGGGATTAAGCTGAAAATCCGTGGGAATGTAGCTAAAGTTTTCTTCTTCGGAAGAAGCGATTACTTCGTGCGCTACACCCAATTTCTTAGCTTCGGCAATGGCTTTTTTCGACCAGGAACCGGTGTTGATGTACTGCGCCGGTTTCCCCTGCAGCGCCAGATTTAACGGAACTGCAGCAAACTGAGCAGTTGCACCTCCCTGTAAAAACAGCACGGTGTAATCATCACCAAATCCCATAATGCGCTTCACAGTCGCCACAGCATCATTAACAATGTTATCGAAGGTTTTGGAGCGATGGCTCATTTCCAGCACCGAAAGTCCTTCGCCCCGGTAGTTAAGCAGTTCGTTTCGAACTTCTTCCAGTACACTAAGCGGTAACGTTGCCGGTCCCGGATTAAAATTGAATACACGGTTTTCCATGGGTTCCCCTTTCTTTATTTTTCAATAATCTTCTTCATTTTGTGATAAATTTAATAAATAAAATGAATATGACAAATGGGAAAGAAAATTAAATAAACGGGTTGTGTGTAGCGGTGTATTCACCCTATTAAAGCCTCTCAATACCAAAATTAAATTTCCATAGAAAAAATAATTTGCAACCGAAGGGAACGAAAATTTCGATGCTATTTGTTTTGCAAGAAAAAAATATCCTTACCAAATAATATTTAATACACGAAATAATATGCGGTCTAAGGAAACCTGATGGACAGGGGGAATTACGTCTTTTTGTAAACCACATATTAGAGCTGATCCAAAAATTCCAGGCTGCGCTTCAGATTGCTTTTCACAATTTCGGTAACAATGTCCAGAATCTGGAAAATCCGTTCATCGGTCACCTTGTAATACACCCGCAACCCTTTTTTCCGCGCGGAGACAATACCCGCTTCCTGCAAAATTTTCATGTGCCGACTTAAATTGGACTGCTCCAGATTCAATTGGGGATAAATATCACAATTACACTTTTCCCCATCCTTCAAAAATTCTAAAATACGCAAACGATTGGCATGCCCCAGAGCACTTAAAAGGTTGGCTTTTAATTCATAAATTTTATTCTGCATTTTTACTCCATTCTATTATGAATTCCTGTACATATTATAATCAAACTTATTGTTAATTATCAAGTGAAAAATATATTTTATTAACAGTTTTTAAGATGCTGACTTGGAATAATCTCCTTCCGGAACGTATGTGGTAAAATTGCGAGAAGGAAATATAAAGAAAAATCCGGGTAAAAACTACCCGGATTTTTCTGTGAGCCCGGAAGGATTCGAACCTTCGACCAACGGCTTAAAAGGCCGCTGCTCTACCTGCTGAGCTACGGGCCCAACCGTAAAAAACGGCACAAATATAGACAAAAATGGAAGACCTGTCAAGGAAAAATGAAATTTATCCGGAAAAGAAAATACCCTGAACTTTCCCTCAAGCCAGGGGTGGAGCATACTGCCTGAATCAATATTAGTTGATTTATCATTTAGCAGGTCTTAACTGGACTTACCGGTTTACCGATATCAGATTGTACCGCAATAAAATATGTCCTTTAACCCGGCTACATCTGTTCGGAAACACACTACTCTGGTAACGTCTCCGCTTGTTCACCCCTTGTTTAGAAGTAATAAGAATTGGAAGTATTTCTCAAAATAGTCTTCATGTGAAAGATTTACTTTGTTTTTATCGTGCTCCGTTTTAATTTATGGTGTATGAAAATGTTTTGAGCGGATTAACACACCTTCGGAACAAAGCACAGCTGCCGGAAAGAACGATGTTTTTAGCGGAAATTACCACAAATGACAGGGAAAAGACACGAATGTTAACAAAAATAGGAATTGTAGTTATCTGATTAATTCCTGAAAAGTTAATGCTGTGTTTCGGTGCAAGGGTGTAAAAAACGTTTATCACCTGCTGGAAGGGTTCGTTGCTTTTTACGGAAATGCAAAGGAGTAAAAAAAGGTACTTTAAATTTTCGTGAACAATAAAGAGAGGAGCATCCCATGATTCGCTGGAGAATTGTGGTGGAGTTTCAACCGGGGAATATGGGGAGCGGATTGGTGGCACTTAAGAAAATCGTAAAGCATCTGGAGGAAAAACTGGATTGGCCACCGCTGCGCATTTATCGGGGATTCGTCGGTACTTACGAGAATCGTTGCGAGGTGGAAGCGGATTTCAATTCGCTCAGTGATTTTGAGGCTGCCTGGAGTCGCTGGGGGAAAAGTCCCGAAAGCAAAATGCTGGCGGAGAAATACCATCAGTTGGTTCATTCCGAACGGATTGAAATTTTGCAGATTGTGGAATGATTAGTGAGCTTGCCACCTGCACCAAAAAACCGCTTTAATTCCCCGGGGGATTTTTCTATATTTTCAGCAAAAATAAAGCGGTTTTATGGCACAATTCGCGCGCATCATTCTTTCCATTCCCCATGACGATGGGTTTACATACCGCATTCCCCCGGCATTCAGCGAGGTAATTCAACCCGGAATTCAGGTGGTGGTACCCTTTGGAACCCGACCGGTAACGGGAGTGGTGATTGCCCTGGAAGAGCACTTACCCGAACATCTCTCCGAGAAAGAGGTGCGAGAAATTCAGGATGTGGTGGATGAAGATCCGATTGTACCACAAGACCTGATTCGCTTAATGGGATGGATTTCCAATTATTACATCTGCCATCTGGGGGAGGCTTACCGCCTGCTCCATTTCCAGACCAACCTGAGCAAATCGGAGTTGCTGGTGCAGCGGTTGGTGGAAGAGATTCCGGAAAAATTAAGCGATCTGCGCAAGCAGATTTTGCGGGCTATTCCCGGGGATAAAGAAATCTCGTTTCGCAAATTAACCTCAATTTGTGCTTCCGATCCGTTAAAAAAGCATCTGTACTGGCTGGCTCAAAAGGGGTACATTCGGCGTCGGTACAGCGCACTGCGTCCCACTGCTGTTCTGAGAAAGGAAAAATACTATCGTTTGCAACCGGCGCTGCGGGAAGATTCAGCCTATGCCGCAGAGGCGGAGAAGCTGGAAAAACGCAGTCCCCGCTCGCTGGAACTACTGCAATTCTTGAAAGGGCAGGAGGGGGTTACCCGCCATCAGATTATTGAAGCGGGATTCGGGGAGCATCTCATTCGTTCCCTCCTGCGCAAACGTTTGATTCTGGAAGAAGTACGGGAGGTACGTCGGGACTTCAGCAGTGCGTATCGGGAGCAGGTTCAGCAGGTAGAACTCACTCCGGAACAAAAAAACGTGGTAGAGGAAATCCGCCCCATCCTGCAAAAAGGAGAATTCCGGACTTTTTTGCTGCACGGAGTGACGGGCAGCGGGAAAACCCAGATTTACATTGAACTGATAAAAGAAGTGTTGAAGGCAGGTAAACAGGCACTGGTGTTGATTCCGGAGATTGTACTTACTCCCCAGACGCTGGCACGTTTCCAATTTTACTTTGGGGAGCAGGTAGGTGTGATTCACAGCCGGTTAACCACTGCCGAGCGGCGCGAGGTTCTGTACCGCGCCCGCAAAGGGGAGTTGAATCTGATTATCGGGCCGCGCTCGGCGGTGTTTGCACCATTAACCCGCCTGGGCCTTATTGTGGTGGATGAAGAGCACGAAGACAGCTACAAACAGTCCGATTCCCAACCTCGCTACCACGCCCGGGATGTAGCGATTTACCGGGGCCATTTAACCGGAGCAGTGGTCCTGCTGGGTTCTGCCACGCCCTCTTTCGAATCGCTGTACAACGTGGAGCAGGGGCGGTATGGGTATTTTCGACTGGAAAAGCGCATTCAGGCGCGAAAGCTGCCCCGCATTTCGCTGGTGAACCTAAAGGAAGAGTGGAAGAAGAGTGGAGCCCAACCCATTGTGTCCGAACACCTGGAACTGAAAATCGAATCCCGGCTTCTGGTGCGCGACCAGGTGATGATTTTACATAATCGGCGTGGTTTTTCCCCGTACAT
>JALXCH010000150.1 GCA_026991005.1 Calditrichia bacterium
TGGAGGAGTAAATTTTTACCAGCAATTTTTGAGCCGGTGACGGGTTCAGAAGCTTCAGATGGACGCTGGAAGGGAGATGAAAAAGGATTTCCGTGTGTCCTTGATTCGTTTCAAAAGAGAGAATCTGAGGAAGGGAACCGGTAGTATCGGCTCTTCCCATTCCCACCAGAAGATAAAATATTCCTGCAACAATGGCCGAACTAACCCATCGAAACGGCTTCGCTTTCATGATTGGCCTTATCCTTTTGGTATTTCGGAATTTGAATGGTAATGGCATTGCCTTCCTCCGGAAAACTCTGGATGCGGACAGTTCCACCGATATCCTTAATCATTTGGATGCTGACGGTGAGCCCCAGATTCATTTCGCCCGTGTGCTCGATGTTCGAGAAGGGATCCATGATTTTTTCGATGTACTCGGGCGGCATGGGGATGCCCGTATCGCGGATTTCAATCTGGATAAACCCTTCGTCCACCAGCGAGGTGCGAATGGTAATCACCCCGTCGCGTGAAATTTGCTTTTTGGAATGAAGTAAGAAATTGAGCAGAATTTGCTGCAAATACACGGTGCTGCCCTTAAAAATAGGCAAATTATCCGCCAGCTCCAGATTCAGTTTAATGCCGCGTTTTTCAATCTGACTGCGCACCAGATTTACGGTGTTCAGAATCAGCGGATTAATTTCCAGATACTCGGAAATATTGCTACTTTTTTGACGTGCCATGCTGAGTAACCCCCTCACGATGTTTGCAATTCGCATTGCCTGGGTTTCCACAACCTTCAGGCTTTCTTCCACTTTGTAACCCATTAGCGCCATCTGGATATTGCCCAAGATAATTTGCAGGGGATTGTTAATTTCGTGGGCAATTCCACCCGCCAGTTCCCCCACCGTAGCCAGTTTAATGGTTTGCATCAACCGCGTTTGCGACTGCTTGAGCGCATTATGGGTCTGTTCCAGCTTTTTGTACAGGCGAGTGTACTGAATAGCGATGGTTGCCTGCTGAATAAGAATATTTAATAGCTCCAGATCCCGGAAACTGAAATTTGCCTGATCTTTGTCCGTAAGCAGTAAATAGATGCCTATGCTTTCCCCCTGTTGAATCATGGGGGAGATAACCAGCGTGGCATCTTTGTTCTCCAGAGACTCTTCCAGAACAAAATCTTCAATCGGGACGACAATGGGATGAGCCTGTTCCCATAACCATTCCAGAATACCTTCCTCCTGCATGTTCTGGAGAATCACGAAAAAGTCCCGCGAAATATTTTCGCCAATGGGGACAAATTCCCCGTTCTGTAAAATAAAAGCAGCGCTTTGCTTGTGGGGAATCACTTTCTGGGCAATTTCGTCCAAATTCTTCAGAATTTCCGGATACTCCAGGCTTCGCGTGATGAGAGACGAAAGTCGTTGAATCGTAAAAAATTCGTCCAGGGAATCGGTAATTTCTCCGTGGACTTTTTTATGGTGGTTAAGTTCGTCTTTTAATTGTTGTAGATCGGATTTTAAACGATTAACCAGACCAAGATAATTCTCGAAAACTAAATCCAGTTGGTGCGATTCATGGAGCGTATCCCGATACGCTTCAAATAAATGATCCACATCCATATCTTCTGTGTTTGAGGAAAACATCCATATTCTCCTTTTTGTTCAGTAAAGTTTATTCTAGAACTTCTTTTTTGTTTAGAATATTCAGAAAATCGACGAGCTTCTCGCTCTCCTGGCGAAATTTTTCCTGGAAAAAGTAAAGCGGATAAGTGTTCCTGGGATAAAATTCCTGGAGCTCTTTTTCCAGTTCTTCCTGGGAGGGAGAATGGTAATTTTCCAGTCCGCTCCCTTCGCCAATGGAATAACAGATCTGATCAGCCAGATAAATGATGTTCACCAGATCGCGATGCGTAAGGTTTTTCTGGGGATTATGATGATAGCGAATGGCTCGCGCCAGTTTGTCCGGAAGGTTCCATCCTTCAGCCAGCCAGGCGCCAGCATCTGCGTGGGAGAAACCCAGAGTCGCAATTTCTGCTTCGTGAAAAGGAACCTTGTGCTCGCGGGCGTATTCGAACGCCATGCGGAATTGTTCGGGGAAATATTGGATTAAGATGGTGTAACCAATATCGTGCAACAAACCTGCAACAAACACTTCTCCGGAAACCGGGTAATTGAAAAATTTGGAAAGAATC
>JALXCH010000151.1:0-1864 GCA_026991005.1 Calditrichia bacterium
ATCGGTTTATTGAAATATTGCAGAAAATTGCAGCGGGGAAATACCAGGGTAAATACGTGCTGGACAAATCCCGGGGCGAATACCATCCCGAAGGCTGGGAATATCGTTTTGGGGAGTATTTCCGCTGGTAATGTTCGAACTGCTATAGGGATGCGGTTCATTTCCAGCAATTCTTTTTCGTAAAAAGCAATTTTTACATTCATTTTCATTGATTTATTCCTCTTTTCTCGTAAGGATATGGATCCATAGCCTTAACCTGTTCCTTCTTACTAACCGGGAAGTGCTCTTGTAGCGACTCTGGAGATGGGAAGGATGAAATTTCAAATAACAAATTCCAAATCCCAAGGAACAAATTCCAAAATTCAAATCCCAAATATCAAAGGGAAAATCCTAATAATTTAACAGGTTCTTTTTTAACCTAATAATATCATAATTTTCATTCGTGATTATTCGTGTTATTCGTGGGCAATAATTCTTGGGAAGTTCCCATTCGCACGATTCGTAGTTAATAATTCCGGTGGGTGCTGATGAACAGGGTAAACCGTGCAGCCCGGCTTTCCCGAGCCGGTAACATTCCCTGTGAGCAATGAATGCTGCTTCGCAGCATTACGCCTCGGGAGAAGCGTGCTACAACCCGTTATTCTGAGCAAAGCGAAAAATCCCTGGCGCTGTGTAAGAGATCGCCACGTCGTTCGCTACGCTCACTCCTCGCTCACAGAGCCCTGTGGGCGATGACAATCGAAGCATCTTAGTCATTGCGAGGAGCCCCGCACCTGCGGGACGACGAAGCAATCTCCTTCCGTCGCTGAAAAAACAACTCATTGCATTGCTACATCTCCTGGGCCGATGGACTGTCCTGTCATTTCCCATCCGAAGAATCCTGCGAAAGCAAAATCTCAAATAAGAAGTTCCAAATAACAAAACCCAAATCCTAAAATACAAATAATTTTAACAAATTATTTACATAACCTAATTATGTCGTTATTTTTTCATTCGTGTCCATTCGTGTGATTCGTGGGCAAATAAAAACTCTTTTTATTTTTGGGTAATTTATTCGTGGTTAATGATCCCGGGGAGGCAGGGCAATTCCTAAATTTGCTTTTGCCCTACCCGGCTACAACTACAACCTATCCAGATCTAACTTCATCCCATCGGAAGCAGCCATCACCCGGACGCCCACTCGCTTCTGCAGTTGTTCCGCCAGTTCCCAGGGACGTGCTTTAACCATAGTCATTCCGAAATGGGTCAGTACCGCCAGCCGGGGTCGTATTTCTCCGATAATCGTTTCAGCATCATCCAAATTCAAATGCTGAATTCCTTTTTCAACATCATTTTCGCTCTTCAAACGCACCACATGCAGGATGAGCATATCCACATTCCGATAGGCAGAAATCAATTCCGGGAAAAAAGCAGTATCCACCATGTGCGCAATGGATAGCGCGGGCAGCACGAATTTAATGCCGTAAGTTTCCACCGGATGGGCATGACGAATGGTGGTGGAAAAAGTCAGTCCATCGCCCACCCGATACTGCTGATTTTCCCGTAAAATTTCGACATTCCGGGGAAATTTCCGAACATACTGCAACACTACGGGATCTTCTGCAAGGGCATCGTGCGGGGCAAAGAGCTGACCACGTTTTTTTGTTCCGCCCACAGTCATCGCCTCTACCATCACATTCACATCGTTGGAGTGATCCAGATGTTTATGGCTGAGGATTATGGCATCCAGTTTGGTGGGGTCCAGGCGGGGACGGCTGGCAGCACAGCGTACCAGCGTACCGGGACCGGGATCCAGCAACACATGTTTCCCCAGCAAATGGTACCACACACCCGCCGAACTGCGCAACTGACGAATCATCACAAA
>JALXCH010000151.1:1874-2170 GCA_026991005.1 Calditrichia bacterium
AGAATTGAAGAGAACGGTCCGGGTACTTCTTTCTAAAACGGAATAATTGCTCGGGAGCTTCCGATGTTTTCGGTAGGTTTCCTTTTTAAAAATTGGTGGAAGTTACCCGATTAAATCGCCTTACTGACGAATTCTTCTCCCATCTCTTCCTGTTCCTGCACAATTTCCAGAAATTCTCCGATAAAAAACTCCACCTGACGCAGGTAACGCTCGGCGGCACAGGGACGCTTGCGGCAGGTTCGACAGGAGTTCTGCAGATGGCAGTTCATCTCATTTTTATATTCTCGCTCCATCTC
>JALXCH010000152.1 GCA_026991005.1 Calditrichia bacterium
GCCAATACTCCCTACATCAACACCATCCCGGTAGAAGAACAGCCCCCTTTCCCCGGCAGCCGGGAAATTGAGCGGCGCATCAAGAGCATCATTCGCTGGAACGCCATGGCGATGGTGGTACGGGCTAACCGGGAAGAGAGCGGCATTGGTGGGCATATTTCCACTTACGCATCAGCAGCCACCCTTTACGAAGTGGGCTTCAACCACTTCTTCCGGGCACCTTCGGAAAATTTTTCCGGCGATCTGGTGTACTTTCAGGGGCACGCCTCTCCGGGAATTTATGCCCGCGCTTTTCTGGAAGGGCGGCTTTCGGTGGAACACCTCAAAAATTTCCGTCACGAAATGCACGTGGGCGGCGGACTTCCTTCTTATCCCCATCCTTACCTTTTCCCAACCTTCTGGCAGTTTGCCACGGTAAGCATGGGTCTGGGGCCTATCCAGGCGATTTATCAGGCCCGTTTTAAACGCTATCTGGAAGACCGGGGACTCATCCCCAGGGACGATGCTAAAATCTGGGCTTTCTTGGGAGATGGCGAAACAGACGAACCGGAAACCCTGGGGGCAATTGCTCTGGCTGCCCGGGAGAAGCTGGATAATCTGATTTTCGTCATCAATTGCAACCTGCAGCGGCTGGATGGCCCGGTGCGGGGGAATGGGAAAATTATTCAGGAGCTGGAAACCGTCTTCCGCGGAGCGGGCTGGAACGTGATTAAAGTCATCTGGGGCAGCGACTGGGACCGCCTTCTCAAGGAAGATCAATCCGGTTTGCTGGTAAAACGCATGGGAGAAGTGGTGGATGGAGAATATCAGAACTACGCCGTGAAAGGTGGCGCGTACATCCGAAAACACTTCTTCGGTAAATACCCGGAACTGCTGGAACTGGTAAAAAACATGTCCGATGAGCAACTGGAAAAGCTACGGCTGGGAGGACATGATCCGGAAAAAGTGTACGCCGCGTACCATGCGGCAGTGAATCACAAAGGTGCACCAACGGTTATCCTGGCGCGCACGGTTAAAGGTTATGGAATGGGGGAAGCCGGAGAGGGAAAAAATATCACCCACCAGCAAAAGAAATTGAACGAGCAGGAATTACGCGAATTCCGCACCCGCTTCGGGATTCCCATTTCGGACCAGGAGATAGACACCATCCCGTTCTACAAACCGCCCGAAGACAGTCCGGAAATGAAGTACCTCCGGGAACGGCGGAAGCAACTGGGTGGTTACCTCCCCACACGCCGGGTAAAATCCGAGCCGCTTACTCCGCCTTCCCGGGAGCTGTTTCAGGAATTTCTGGAAGGCACCAACGGTCGGGAAGTATCGACTACCATGGCGTTTGTGCGCATGCTTAACAAATTGCTCCGGGACAAAAATCTGGGGAAATTGGTGGTTCCCATCGTTCCCGACGAAGCCCGCACTTTTGGAATGGAAGCACTTTTCCGGCAGGTGGGCATTTATTCCCATACGGGACAACTCTACGAACCCGTCGATAAAGACAGTTTGCTATATTACAAAGAGGCTCAGAATGGCCAGATTCTGGAAGAAGGAATTACCGAGGCTGGCGCCATGTCCTCTTTTATTGCCGCAGGTACGGCTTATTCCAATTACGGGGTGAACACCATTCCTTTTTTCATTTTCTATTCCATGTTTGGATTGCAGCGGGTGGGAGATCTGGCCTGGGCTGCGGCGGATATGCAGGTTCGGGGATTTTTAATGGGCGGAACCGCGGGACGCACTACACTGGCAGGCGAGGGATTGCAGCATCAGGACGGGCATAGCCACCTGCTGGCGATGACCATTCCTACACTCAAAGCCTACGACCCTGCCTTCGCCTACGAAACCGCTGTCATCATCCGGGATGGAATCCGACGCATGTATCAGGAACAGGAACGGATTTTTTACTACATCACCCTGTACAACGAAAATTACGCCCAGCCTCCCATGCCCGAAGGCGTGGAAGAAGGCATTTTAAAAGGATTGTACCTGTTCCGTGCCACCACACACAAAAAGGGCAAACTCCAGGCACAGCTGTTAGCCAGCGGGCCCACCGTTAACCTGGCACTTGAAGCTCAGAAAATTCTGGAAGAAAAATACAACGTTGCCACCAGCGTGTGGAGTGTAACCAGTTACAAAGAACTGCACGATGATGCGATACAGGTGGAACGCTGGAACATGTTGCATCCCGGCGCCCGGCCCAAAACACCGTATCTTACCCGCACGTTGCACAAAGCAAAAGGAGTGTTTGTGGCGGTAAGCGACTACATTCGAGCGATTCCGGATATGGTGGCACGCTGGATACCCGGCCCTTACTTCACACTGGGGACGGATGGATTTGGTCGCAGTGATGGTCGCAGGCATTTACGGGATTTCTTCGAAATTGATGAGCGCTATATCACCCTGGCGACGCTTCAGGCACTGGCTCGCAAAGGCGACTTACCCTTCCAGACGGTACACGACGCCCTGCGCGACCTGAAAATCAATCCTGAAAAGAAAAATCCTTTTCTGGATTAACAAGCGTTCCTTCAAAGGAAAACGGAAAATAAATGAACTAAAATCTGGAATGAGGGAAAAATCATGGCTATAGAAATAAAAATACCGGAAGTTGGTGAAAATATTGAGAAAGGCACCGTTGCCCGAATCCTGGTTGCTCCCGGGGACAGTGTTCAGGAAGGCGACACGTTGCTGGAGCTGGAAACCGACAAAGCAGTGGTGGAAATCCCCGTGGAACAGGCGGGTGTGGTGGAAAAGGTTCTGGTTTCTGAGGGAGAAGAAGTTCACATTGGACAAACCATCATACTGCTGAATGCCGCCGAGGAAACCGGGGAGGCAACAGCACCGGAGGTAGCAGAAGAACCTGCTTCTGAAGCGACAGAAACAGATAAACTCGAAGAAGTGCCTCCCTTGCCATCAGAGGCAGAAGAGAAACCTCAACCACCTCAGAGTACTGCTCCACCGCCCGTTGCAGAAGCTGCACCTGTGCCACCTTCCGTTTCCCCTGCGGCAGGTCGTCCGCTGGTCCCGGCTGCACCTTCGGTACGACGCTTTGCCCGGGAAATCGGAATCGACATTACCAGCGTGCCTGGCAGCGGCCCCGGCGGTCGCATCTCCATTGAAGATGTCAAACGATATGCTAAAGAGCTCAATCAAAAGCGCACCACCGGTGCCATAACTCAGGCACCCCAACCGTTACCGGATTTTAGCAAGTGGGGTGCAGTGGAGCGGAAACCCATGAACAACGTTCGGAGAATCACTGCCGAACGACTCAGCTACGCCTGGAACACCATTCCCCATGTAACCAACTTCGATAAAGCGAATATTACCCGACCGGAACAATTGCGAAAACAATATGCCTCCCGTGTGGACGCGGCAGGTGGGAAGCTCACAGTAACTGCCATTCTACTGAAAATTACTGCCGCAGCACTCAAGAAATTCCCCCAATTTAACGCCAGCATCGACATGGAAAACCAGGAGATTATTTACAAACAGTACATCAACATTGGGGTAGCGGTGGATACCCCCAGCGGATTGCTGGTTCCGGTGGTGAAACAGGTGGATAAGAAGAATCTGATTGAACTCTCGGTGGAATTAACCACCCTGGCTCAGAAAGCACGGGAACGGAAACTTACTCCGGACGACATGCAGGGCGGCAATTTCAGCATTTCCAACTTAGGGGGAATTGGGGGTACCGGTTTCACTCCCATTGTAAATCCACCGGAGGTCGCCATACTGGGCATCTCCCGCGCCTCCATTGAACCCCTCTGGGAGGATGGAGAATTTAAACCGGCTCTGATGCTGCCGCTTTCTCTCTCTTACGACCATCGGCTTATCGATGGAGCCGATGCAGCCCGTTTCCTGCGCTGGATTGTCCAGGCGCTGGAAGAACCCTTCTTGCTCTCGCTGGAAGGTTAATCCCGTTTGACGAGGAAACAAAAACGCCATGTTCACAAATTCAACAACTGGAGAATCCCATGAATGAGCATACACAATTAGTGGTAATTGGCGGCGGCCCGGGGGGCTACGCTGCCGCTTTTCTGGCCGCAGACCTGGGGATGAAGGTAACCCTGGTAAATCCTGAGCCCAACCCCGGAGGAGTTTGTCTGTATCGGGGATGCATCCCTTCCAAAGCACTTCTCCATGTGGTGAAATTAATTTCGGAGACCCGCCAGGCAGAAAAATGGGGAGTGCAATTCGGAGAACCCCGCATCGACCTCCCAAAGTTGCGTGCCTGGAAAGAGGATGTGGTGCAAAAACTCACCGGCGGATTGGGCATGTTAACTCGCCAGAGAAAAATCACCTACCTTCAGGGATATACCCGCTTCCTGGATGCCCATCGCTTAGCTGTGGATTTAACGAACGGCAACAAGAAGGAACTTACTTTCGATTACGCCATCATTGCGACGGGTTCGCAGCCCGCCTGGATTCCGGGATTTCCACCACCGGATGAGCGAATCATGGATTCTACGGCTGCGCTGGAGTTAAAGGACATCCCGGAAAAGCTGCTGGTGGTTGGCGGCGGTTATATTGGTCTGGAATTGGGAAGTGTGTACGCGGCGCTGGGAAGTCGGGTGACTGTGGTGGAGATGTTGCCGGGACTGCTTCCGGGAGCCGACCGGGATCTGGTGCGCTATCTGGAAAAACAGCTCCAGCGCACGTTTGAAGCCATTCTTCTGAACACCCGGGTTGTGCAATTGAAAAGCACTGGCAATTCGGTACAAGTGAAGCTGGAAGGTGAAAAGGTCACGGAAAAAGAGCAGGTTTTTGACCGCGTGCTGATTTCGGTGGGGCGGAAGCCCAACTCCCGGGGTTTTGGTCTGGAGAATACCCGGATTTCGGTTAACGAGAAAGGATTCATCGAAACTGATATCCAGCGACGAACGGCGGAGCCGCACATTTTTGCCATCGGTGATGTGGCGGGTGAACCGATGCTGGCTCACAAAGCCTCTGCCGAAGGCCGGGTGGCAGTGGAGGCTATTGCCGGTAAGAAGGCTGCGTTTGAACCCGCCGCCATTCCTGCCGTGGTGTTTACCGACCCGGAACTGGCCTGGGCGGGATTAACGGAGACACAGGCCCGGAAGGAGGGAATTCCCGTGGAAGTGACTCGTTTCCCCTGGGCTGCCTCTGGCCGGGCGCTTACCCTGGACCAACCGGAAGGTTTAACCAAATTGATTATAGATTCCCGGAACGAACGTATTGTAGGAGTGGGAATAGTCGGGAGTGGCGCCGGGGAATTAATTTCCGAAGGGGCACTGGCCATTGAAATGGCTTCCCTGGCCAGCGATTTAAAATGGACGATTCACCCCCACCCCACCCTCTCCGAAACATTGATGGAAGCAGCGGAGATGTTTTTTGGACAGAGTACCCATGTGTTTCGTCCGAAACGGAAATAATTTTTGGGGTAAAATTTTTTAACTCATCCCGTCCCATCCGGGAGGAGGTTATTTTTGATGGGATTCTATTTCCCACAAATAAAAGAGGTTGTGTGAAAATGCAATGTCAATGGAATATTTATTCATTGTCAATTCAAAGTAAAATATAGCCCCGAGCTTCCAGCTCGGGGAACTTAAGGACCAAACTACAAATTGGGCTTTAGCCCAAATTTAGGCTAAAGCCTGACTTTGTGAGGGATTCAGAGATCTTTGTGAGGGATTCAGAGATCCACGAGCTTAAGCTCGTGGCTATAATAAAAAACAGTGCAAATGGATATTATTTAATGATTTTCCTTGAATTTTAGGGTTTGTGAAAATGCAAAGATACAAAAATATTCCTGTGTTGTTGACTTAATGATGGAATCATAGAGTCAATAGAAAAACTATAAATTAAGTAAGGAATAAAAATAATTCTACGTATTTTACTGTCGCAGTTTACATAAATATGTTAAACTGCAATATGCATGATATTGATTAAATATTCTTCTGATTTTAATTTTCAAACAGCCTCTAAAATTTGTGGGCTATTCGCATACCGTCCCTACCGGGACGGTCTTTTTTTTGCCATCTGTATCTTCTATATCTCCTTTGTATTTCCCCTCGTCCACAGGACATGCACTATTCCCTATGCCCTATGCCCTATGCCCTATGCCCTATGCCCTATGCTCTATGCCCTATCCCGAAGGGATCCGTTCGGATGCTTTATGCCCTATGCTCTATGCTCTATGCTCTATGCCCTACGCCCCATTCATTTTCTACATCTTTCCAAAGCATCGGCACCCACCTGTTTCTTCTGTGCCTTCTGTGCCTTCTGTGGTTTAATCTACTCTGTGGTTGCAAAATTCTTAATTCCCTCCGCCGTCCCACCAGAATCGTCTTTTCCCCAAAAACAAAAAACCCCGACACACGGCCGGGGTCTGGATTTCATTCAAATCTGGTTTAAAATCCTATTCCTGCAACAGCGCATCAAGTTGTTTAATTAAATCTGCAGCAGTAGGCTGACTGGTTACATTCAAATTAAGAATAAAAATATCGTAATTTCCGTTACGGTCAGAATGGAAAGCAACAAACTGACCGTCCGGGGAGTACACAGGATCTGTGTCCTTGGCCGGACTAAACGTCAACCGTTCCACTTCACTGCCATCCAGCCGGGCTTGGTAAATATCGTAATTCCCTCCCTGATTACTGAAATAAACAAAATGCACACTATCCGGGGAAATGCAGGGATTTACCTCATCGGCATCATCCGTTCCCAGAACCGTCATGGGGGTACTGCCATCAGCATTCATTACAAAAATGTCGTACGAGCCATTGCGATTGGAATGGAAATAGATGCGTTTCCCGTCCACGGAATAGCAGGCACCGCCTTCGTTGGATTCGTTATTGGTAAGCTGTAAATGAAAATCCCCATTGCTTTCCATCACGTAAATATCGCTTTGCTTCTCGGTGTAAGGCACCTGACGCAAATCGCTGCGGTCGGACACAAACAAAATATGGGTGCCATCGGGACTAAATCTGGGCAGCCAGTCGTCGGCAATGGATTCGGTTAAATTGTACTCGTACCCGCTGTCCAGCATCTTGAGATAAATTTCCCGCACCTTAAATTTGCGATCGATGGGCCGATGGTCATCCACATTGGAGGTATAAACAATTTTCTTTCCATCGGGACTGTAAGAAGGTAACTCTTCATCGGCAGGGCTATTCACCAGAAACGTTTCCTCTCCCGACTCCAGGTCTCGTTCCACAATATCCCAATTACCGTTCACATCCGTCTGGTAAATCAGCTTTTTGCCATCGGGAGAAAAAGCCGGGAATGCTTCGTTGGCGGGGCTACTGGTCACCTGTTGAATGAGATACTTCCCTCCTACATATTTGGAAATCTGCTCGGTGTAAGCGCTGCCTCCCGGAGAATTTAACGCATCCCGAAACGCTTTGTAAGCCAGCTGCGCTTCGCCCCGCTTCATCATCAATTCCCCGTAATCAAAATCCACGTCCGCCTGATAGGGGTCGATATTCATGATTTCTT
>JALXCH010000153.1 GCA_026991005.1 Calditrichia bacterium
CATTCGTCGCGAAACCGACATTGTGGTGGGTAACGTAATCGGAAGCAACATCTTCAATCTGCTGTTTATTGGTGGTGTGGTGTCAACCATCCGTCCCATCCCCATCTCCCGAACGCTGTTCAATCATGAATTTCCCTTTTTAATTGGCATCTCCATTTTGATTCTTCCCATCATGCGCATCAATTTAAATATTCATCGCTGGGAAGGGGCTTTTCTGCTGGCCAGTTATGTGGTGTTTATCTGGTTTACCTTTTAACGAGGAGGAAGACGATGATTACTCGAGAAGACGCCTGGAAACTGCTCACGGAATACACTCAAAAAGAAGGATTGATTAAACATGCGCTGGCGGTAGAAGCGGCCATGCGTGCTTATGCCCGAAAATTTGGGGAGGATGAAGAAGCCTGGGGAATTGTGGGGCTGCTTCACGACTTCGATTACGAAAAATACCCCTCCATGGAAGATCATCCTTTTCGGGGAGCCGAAATTCTGCGCCAGAAGGGGTATCCGGAAGAATGGGTTACCGCCATTCTGGGACACGCCAACCACACCGGTGTACCGCGGGAAACCCTCATGGCCAAAACCCTTTACGCAGTAGATGAACTTTGCGGATTCATTACCGCCGTGGCGTACGTACGTCCCAATAAAAAACTGTCCGAAGTGAAAGTCAAATCGGTGAAGAAGAAACTGAAGGACAAAGCTTTTGCCCGGCAGGTGAATCGAGAGGAAATTCGCCAGGGCGCGGAAGAACTGGGTGTGGAGCTGGATGAACATATCGGGTTTGTCCTTCAGGCCATGCAGGAAATTGCCGAAGAACTGGGGTTTTAAAATTTTATTGTTAGAATGTAAAAATTGGCAGGATTAACCCGCTTACTCCATTTCAGGGAATCCGGAGATAATTTCATCCCATATCTTATTTCTCTGTATCCCGGTTCCTTGATTTCAACAGGCGGTAACGATATGTTTTTCCGGGGATTTTTCATTAAGCGAGGCGAACATTAATCTATGAAACGCAAATCCAGACAGCGTTCCCGGGAGCCCGGATTGGGTCGCACCATCTGGCGCGACTTGCGTCGGGGAAATTTCCGGCGCAACATCCGCCAGGAGTATGCCGATTTGAAACAACATTTCCTCACCCAGGAGCGTAAGCGCCGCCTGGCTCACATGGGGCGAATTCGGCGCGGCTTTGCCATCACTTACTGGTTGTTCAAGGCGTTAATTTTAAAGCTTTCGCCCACCCGTCGTTTGCTCCTGCTCATCGGTCTTTTCTTGCTTCCCATTATAGTGGAGGTAACGACAGATACGGGAACCACCCGATTAGGCTACCACCGCATCATCGGTCTTGGTCTTATTTTGTTCGTGCTGATGCTGGAGCTGAAGGACAAACTGCTGGCACGGGGCGAACTGGAAGCCGGGCGTTCGGTGCAACAGGCACTGCTTCCTCCCCAGATTGCTCATCTTCCGGGCTGGGAAGTGTGGCTTTCCACCGAATCTGCCCGGGAAGTGGGAGGCGATCTGGTGGACTTCCTGAAAATTACCGAGGAACGGTTTGCGCTGGTACTGGCCGATGTTTCCGGGAAAGGGCTGGGAGCAGCCCTCTTTACAGCCCAGATTCAGGCCATCCTCCGTGGTCTGGCACCGGACTACCCCAATCTCCCTCAATTCGCCAGCAAGCTCAACGAAATTTTCTATCGGGTTTCGCTCCCCAATCGGTTTGCTTCCCTCATTTACCTGGAGCTTTCGCCACAGTCTAACCGGATTCATCTTTTCAATGCCGGGCACATGCCACCTCTTCTGCTACAGGAAGGGGAAGTGAAGGAACTTCCGCGGGGCAATCCGGCACTGGGACTGATGCCGCAGGTGGAATACCAGGTGCACCAGATTGCCCTGCACGCCGGAGATGTCCTCCTCCTTTATTCCGATGGAATCACCGATGCCCGAAACCGGGAAGGGGAATTTTTTGGGGAAGAGCGCTTAAAGGAAAAGCTTCAGCAACTTGGGGAGCTGTCCGCTCCGGAAATGGGCAATCGGTTACTGGCCGCGGTGCGGGAATTTCAGGGGGACACCCCCGCTTTCGACGACATCTCCCTGATTGTGCTAAAACGCCTCCTCTAAACCACCCTTTACACCCGATTACCGGCTCGAATCCTTTTTCACACTTCCAGAAAAAAC
>JALXCH010000154.1 GCA_026991005.1 Calditrichia bacterium
TCGTGGGAAAGGATTTCTGCCAACCCTTCCAGAGTATTTAAATCGTCTTCGACTATGAGAATTTTCTCGTTCATTTCCATCTAAACCTATTTTTCATTTTTACTCCCGGACAAATCAGAAGGTGCCCAGCCCCTTTTAGTTTTGTTACAGGTAAATAAATAGGAATCCGGCAGGAAAAGCAAGCAAAATCAGGGATCAGGCAACGGATTCCGGCCGGGTTGTCCCTGGTGAATCGGCATGTGTTTCGGAACCCTGATGAGTGTGAACCCGGCCCAGAGGTAATTCGATAATCACCACTGTTCCCTCTCCCACCCGGCTTTCAATTTTCACTTTTCCGCCATGCCCTTCCACAATTTGTTTCACAATAGCCAACCCCAGTCCGGTGCCCGTTTTTTTGCTGGTGAAATAAGGTTCCCAGATTTCCGAGAGTTTATCCTGGGGAATGCCCTGTCCCGTATCCTCGAAACGAACAATGGCACGCGGCGGCGAATCGGAACCGGCGGGTTCCTGAAACACCATGGAAATGAACAGCTTGCCACCCGAGGGCATGGCTTCGAAAGCATTCACAATAATATTATGGAAAACCTGCTTCATCTGGTTGTAGTCGAACATTCCAATCAGATCGCGTTCGGGGTACTTGCGAATGATGCGGATTTTCTCGCTTCGGGCGCGGGCTTCCTGCAATAACACCACCTCATCCAGAATTTGGCGCAGGTCGGCACGAATCAGATTCAATTCCGGTGGCCGGGCAATGGTAAGGAAGTTGGTGACCAGAGCATTCATGCGTTCAATTTCCGAAGAAATGATATTCAGGTACTTGAATTTCTTCTCCAGGGGTGTATCGGCCTGGGTAATCAGGCGTCGCAGAATTTGCATATTAATGTTCATGGCGTTCAACGGATTGCGGATTTCGTGGCTGACGAAAGAAGCAAATCGGCTTAATGCTGCCAGCCGCTCTACGCGCCGTAACTTCCGCTGATTTTTATTCAGCGATTCGGCCATGGCATTAAATTCCTTGGCCAGCTCGGCGATTTCGTCCCGGCGAGTAAGCTGAATCCGATGCCCCAGATTGCCGCGGGCATACTCCCGCACTCCCTGAACCAGCACATCCAGCGGCTGGGTGATGCGCTTCATACTAAACACGGCCAGAAACAAAGCCAGCAACAGGGTTAGTCCGGAAAACAAAATAACCCGATTGCGCATTTTGTGAATCAAATCGAACGCTTCGGAGTAGGTTTGCTGAATGATAATCCCCCAGTTCAATTCCGGTATGGGAGAGAAAGCCGCAATCATCTTTTTTCCATCGGCTTCGAAAATGGTAATGCCTTCCTCACCCCGAATGAGCTTCTGAAAGAAGGGATAGCTGGCATACGATTTTTTCCGCAAAATACGCTGTTTATCGGGATGGGCAATGACCAGCCCATCGGAACTGATGAGAAATGCGTTGCCGGTTTTACCAATGGTGATGTTATCCACCAGTTCCCAGATGCTCTTCAAATCGATCTCCCCCACCAGCACACCTTCCACCACATTGTATTTTTTAATGGGGATGGCAATGCGCATGGAGGGAAATCCCGATTTCCCGAAGTAGACCTGGGAATAAAACACCCGGCCTCCCATTGCCGCCTGGAAAAAATCCGCCCGGCTGAACTCTTTCATCTCTTCCCCGAAACTGGTGGTGACCACTACCGTGCCGGAATGATCCAGAATGAAAATCTTCTGAAAAATGGGGTTACCCAGTTTAATTTTGTTAATGATGCGGCTTTGGGTAAAACGCTCCATCTCCAGAATATCCCGGGTCTGCACCAGGGTATTGAGAATGGTGAGCGGTTCGCGAATGAACAAAGAAATTTCGTTGCTGGCACGCCGTGCCATCTCCATGTTACGCTGGTTTAAGTAACTCCGAACTGTATTCTGGGAGAGATTAATTAGGATAAAACTTACAATGATAATGGGAATCAAACCCAATCCCACGTAATTAATTACAATCTGGCGGTGGATTTTCTGGGAGACAAACCGTTTAAGGATATTTTTTACAGGATGCCAGCGCCGGAGAATGTGCAATTTGTTCTGCATATTACCACTCCCGATATTTTTGCAGAACTTTGGGCACAAACCAGTTCTCCAGGGGATTCAGCCGGTAATAGTACATTTTTCCTTTGCTGTA
>JALXCH010000155.1 GCA_026991005.1 Calditrichia bacterium
ATCTGGTGGGGAATGCTCTTAAATTTACCGAAGAAGGGGAAATCGTAATTCGGGTATATCTGGAAAAACAGGAGAAAGATCGGGTTAAATTGCATTTTGAGGTGGCCGATACCGGTATTGGAATTCCACCGGAGAAGCACCAGGTTATCTTTGAAGCGTTTCGCCAGGCCGATGGTTCCACGACCCGCAAATATGGCGGTACCGGTCTGGGACTGGCTATCAGTCAGCAACTGGTGGATATGATGGGCGGTCGCATCTGGGTGGAAAGCCCCACTAACCACCGTCCCAATTACGGCGGACCGGGGACCACCTTCCATTTTACAGCCTGGTTCGATGTGCAGAAAAATCCCCAACCCATGATTCCCAACTACGACCCGCAGAAACTCTACGGCCTGCACGTGCTGGTTGTGGACGATAACGAAACCAACCGTACTATTTTCAAAGAAATCCTGGAAAACTGGGGAATGATTCCGGTGCTGGCTTCCGATGGCTTCCAGGCGCTGGAGATTCTGGAGCATGGTTACCAGAATGTGCAGGATTTTCAATTGATCATTACCGATATGCAAATGCCCGGTATGAACGGGTTTGAACTGGCAGAAAAAATTCGTCAACAGGAAAAATACCAGCAGGTGCCTATTCTGTTGCTCACATCATCCGGGCAACGGGGTGATGCTGTGCGCTGCCGCCAGATTGGAATTAATGGCTACCTCACCAAACCCATGCGCCAGAATGAACTTTACCGGAGCATTCTGGCAGTGATGAGCAACGTGAAAGATGCCGGAACGGTGTCTCTGGTCACGCGCCATACCCTGCGAGCCAATCGCGTGCACCTGAAGGTCCTCCTGGCAGAAGATAATCCGGTAAACCAAAAAGTTTCCGCACGATTGGTGGAACGTTTGGGCCACCAGGTAACGGTAGCCGAAAACGGAAAAGTAGCCTTCGAATTGTGGAAGGAGGCTCTAAATGCCGAACCTTACGATGTCATTTTAATGGATGTGCAAATGCCTGTAATGGATGGATTTAAAGCCACGCAGGCTATTCGAGAAGTTGAGAAAGAGATGCAAATTCACACTCCCATTGTGGCCTTAACGGCCCATTCTGGTGATGCGGAACGGAAGCGGTGCTTAACTGCCGGGATGGATGAATATCTTTCCAAACCATTCAAATATGAACAGTTGTTCGATATTTTTGAAAAACTGTTCCCGGCCCAACAACAACCCGCTAAAGAAGAGAAGCCAACTCCCGAACATAATAAACCCGATGGGGCAGAAGTGATTAATCGCAAAGAACTGGAAGATCGGATGGAAAACGACTGGGAATTACTGGGGGAAATTGGAGAGATATTTTTTGAGACCTATCAGGAAATGCTGGATAGCATAGAACAGGCCATTCAGAAAGGGGATGCCGGTGAACTGGAGCGGAGTGCCCATGGACTGAAGGGGGTTCTGGGAAACTTCTCGGCTAAAAAGTCCTGTCAAACGGCTTTTCGGCTGGAAAAAATAGGGCGCTCCGGAAAACTGGAAGATGCCCCCCAGGTGTTCGAGCAGTTGCGAGAGGAGGTACAGGAAGTGGTTGATTTCTTGAAAAATATGGTTCAGGAGGTTCAGGAATGAAGGTTCTGATTGCCGAAGATGATGCCATCTCGCGCAAATTACTGCAACGTCGTCTGGAGAAGTGGGGGCATCGGGTGGTGGAATCCACCAATGGGGCGGAAGCCTGGGAGTTATTTCAGCAAGACTCTTTTGATATGGTGATTAGCGATTGGATGATGCCCAATATGGATGGGGTGGATTTAATTCGCCGCATTCGGCAGGCTCAAAATAGCCACTATGTGTACACCATCATTCTTACTGCCAAAAGCCAGAAAGATGATTTAATTGCGGGAATGGAAGCAGGTGCAGACGATTTCCTCACCAAACCCTTTGATGCTGACGAATTGAAGATGCGCCTGAGAGCCGGACAACGTATTGTGGAATTGCAAAAAAGATTGAAGGAAAAAAACCGAGTATTGGCATCTATTAATAATAGAATTAAAAACGACTTGCGCATGGCAGCGGAAATCCAGCAATCGTTACTTCCTAAAGCTGCACCGGATGTACCGGGAGTGAACCTGAAATGGTTTTTCAAACCGTGTGATGAACTGGCCGGAGATACATTTAACGT
>JALXCH010000156.1 GCA_026991005.1 Calditrichia bacterium
GCACAAAGTGAAATAGGTATAGGTCACTACATTGTCATTTTAAAGAAACGAATAAAAAAAATCAACAGGTTACGGAGTCTTTGGAATCAAAAAAGCTCAATTTTGAGGAAATTTTGTTCAAGATGGGTTAGTTAAAAAAATTATCCTGGGAATTGTACATTAAAAATTGATGTCCGGGATTTTCTAACCGGGATTTCGTGAAATCACTTTGCGTTTGCAGCAGATGAACTCAATAAACGAGAAAGAACTTTTCCCCGCAGGTTGAAATACCGGGTTTATCTCCCTATTTTAAAGAAATGGTGAACAACGGATGAGGAGCGGATTTTTTGTTTTTGCATTACTTTACCCTGAAACGCCAGATTCAATTTTTGCGGGATGAACTTCTCGGCGGCACAATTCGCAGCAGTTTTACCCAGATGAAAAATGAGCAGATTCTGGAGGTGGAAACTGGCAGCGGGAAACTGTGGCACCTGTTGCTTTCTGCTCATCCCGCCTATCCTACCATGCTGTTGCGTGAACCGGGCCGGCGCGCCCGTAATAGTACCGATGTACTGCCGGAACTCATCGGGCAGCGGATTGCCTCACTGGAATTATTGCCCTACGAACGAGTTGCTGTGTTCCGATTTGCTGAAAAAGACATTGAGCTGTATGTGCAACTGTTCCGAAATCACGCTAATTTTTTCCTTTTGAATAGCCAAGGTGTGATTCTCAATGCATTCAAAAAAGCACGGAAATATATCGGGAACACCTACCAGTTGAAGTCCGGTAACTTCCTGGATGTGCGCAAACTGGCTTCGTCGGAGTTTGTCCGGTTGTTGCAGGAGGAGGCAGAGGCACCGCTGGAGTACGTGCTGAAACGCCGGTTCTATTTTCTCTCGACCGAAGTGGTGGCGGAACTGAGCTTCCGCGTCGAAAAGAATTTTCGCCAGGAAGTTAGCCGTTTCTCCGGGGAAGAATTGAGCCAGCTTTTTCGTACCATTCGGGAGTTTCTGGAAGAATGTGAGCAGGAAGCACCGCGAATTTATTATCAAGATGGTTTTCCGCATCTGCTGGCTTTAACCGAATTTCGTTCTCTGACCGGGATGCCCCGGGAAACGTACGCCACGGTCAACGAAGCGCTGGGGCGGTTTGTTTTCCAGCGCCTGCGGCAGGAAAATTTATTCGCGAAGCGGGAAAATTTACGCAAACATTTACAACGGAAGTTGGAACAATTACGAGCACTGATAACCCGTCTGGAGAATCTACCCGATGAACAGGAAGTGCAGGAGCATTATAAACGGATAGGGGAGCTTATTCTCTCGCAGATGCAGCGAATTTCCCCCGGTGCAGAGAAGGTGAAACTCATCGATTATTACCATCCGCAGCAGCAGGAAGTCGAAGTGGCGTTGAATCCCGCGTTAAGTGCGGCGGAGAACGCTCAGGTGTATTTTCGCAAAGCGCGGGAAGTCCGTCAGCGGCGGGAGGAACTCAGGGAGCGACTACAATACCTGCGCAAACAGCTTCAGGAATTGGAGCAATTACAGGCAGAGTTGGATGGGGAGGTGGGATTTAAACAATTGCGCCAGATCGAGAAGAAATTAACCTCCATGCACATTATCCAAACCGCCGGGGAAAAGCTGGCTGAGGTACATCGACCCTACCGGCAATATTTTTATCACAATTGGGAAATCTGGGTGGGGAAAAATGCCCGTGCCAATGATGAGATGACGTTCCGCCATGCCCATAAAGAAGATCTCTGGCTTCATGCCCAGGGGGTGAGCGGTTCCCATGTGGTGGTACGTAACCCGCAGCGCAAAGAACACATTCCCCGGGAGGTGGTGGAATATGCCGCACGACTGGCTGCCCGGAATAGCCAGGCCCGCCATAGTAGCTATGTACCGGTTATGGTAACGCGGGTTAAATATGTACGCAAACCCCGGGGTTCGGCGCCAGGTGCGGTGCTGCCGGAACGGACAAAAACGGTGTTTGTAGAACCGGAAAGGAAGTAAGAAACGGTACATTATTCTGAAAATGAATTTTGAAGTGAACCATTGGCTATCTAATTTTTCCAGGGTAAATAGACGAAGGATTCAATCAATTCAGGAGGTTTGCAGGAATGATTCGCATTGCCTGTGCTACGGATGATGGTGAAACGTTTGCAAAAGGGCATTTTG
>JALXCH010000157.1 GCA_026991005.1 Calditrichia bacterium
ACATTTTACATTTTTCATTTTTCATTCAGTACCCCCTGTGGTTTTTGGAATATCTGGGGTTGTCAAAATCAATTCAAAATTCTTAATTCTCTTTCTTAAGGATTATTCCCCTTTGGTCCGGTGCCACCGGCAAGAAACTGCCGTGTAACAAGCGCTACTCTCCGACCCAGGCTTTCCGCTTTTTGCAGGAACATCGGCTGCGTGGATTTTTTCTTTCCAAACGGTTTCTCTTCCGTTACCGCCGAGGCTCCAAACGCCTGTTGCCAGTGGGGACCACCCACCACAATCATTCCAAAAATGAGCATGGAATGAAGAATGTTCAATTGCACCAGCTCCTCACCCGCGGAAATACCGCCACCGGTTGCGAACGCCGCACCAATTTTGTTCTTTAACGGCTCCCCTTTAAAGGGCCACCGGTTGATAAACGATTGTACCGGAGGCGCCACGTTGGCATTGTACACCGGGGAGCCTACAATAACGGCATCCGCCCAGAGCACATCGGCGTTTTTAGCTTGACCCACCGGGAGCAAACGAACATCCGTATCTTCTACCTCTTTCGCCCCGCGAGCCACCGCCTCGGCCATCGCTCGGGTATGCCCATCTTTGCTGTAATACACCACCAGCACATGGGTTCCGGCCAGAACGCCCGAAACAAACAATCCCAACCAGAATAGAACGATTTTTTGAATCATGTTCACACTCCTTATTCGTTACCTCCGAAAATACATACCTGAATCCTGAGTATCAACTTGATTCGCAGGACAAATTTTCGGAAATTTGCAATTCTTAAGAAGGAAACGGAGCTCAATATGAAAAAACGCCTCCTCTTTGTGCTGCTGCTGGTTTTCCTGTTCTCCTGCACCCGTCAAAATAATCAGATATTCCAGGAGATGCGCCATCTGGAATATTTACGAGATGCCAATCCCGACAAATTTGTACTCTGGTTAAACCACACCGATGAACAGGTTCGCGCCCGGGCGGTAGCCACTTTGGGACGCATTCAAGACAGCACGACCATTGCCTGGGTTGCCAATGCCCTCAACGATCCCAGTCCCGTAGTACGTCATGAAGCCGCTTTTGCCATCGGCCAGTTCTTTAATACCGCTGCCGAACAACCGGTTCTGGATGCTCTGGATCTGGAAAAAAACCAGATCATTATCGCCCGGCTGGTGGAAGCCATCGGGAAGGTGGGTACGGAAAAATCGTTTAATCGGATGCTGGATTTCATCGAAAGCCTGAATCCCGAGTACGAAAAAGCGGTAATGATTACCTCCGGGCTGCTGGCGTATCGGCATCATTCTCCCCTGCGCAATGCTCCTTACATTGGGATTGTGCTTAACCGTACAGAAAATCCCGATGTACGCTGGCGAGCTGCCTATGCCCTCTACCGCATCGCTTCGCCTCAAACCACCAAAGATCTGGTCAAAGCCCTCCAGGCGGACGACCCGCTTACCCGGGTGTTTGCGCTAAAGGGCCTGCGCATGATTCTTTCCATTATGCTCTCCCGGGAAAAAGCGGGGAAACCTAAAAATGCCATCATCGAACAGGCGCGGCAAATTCTCTGGTCCGATTCCTGTTTTAATCGGATTAAAGCTCTGGTACAGGATTCCACATGGTATGTGCGCATGGAAGTCCAACACTACCTGAACACCATCAGCAGTCTTTCCCTCTGGCCGGTCATTGCGCGGGGAATTGGAGACAATCATCCCTACGTAAGAGAAGCGGCGCTGGAAGCGGCTTCGAATTTCAAGAGCCAGCAGAGTCGGTTGGTGCTATTGGGCAATGCCTCGCAGGGTAAAAATTGGCAGCAACGCGGGAAGGCACTGGTTGCATTAACACGCAATTACCCCAGCGAAGCCCTGACGTTCATTCGCAGCAACATCCATCGCTACCGTTTTCCGGAAAATTATTTTTTCATCAAAGCTCTGGGTACCCTGCCGGGGGAAGATGCCACAGAAATGCTCATGTCCCTGGCCGACTCTGATATCCCGGCACAGGTCACCGCAGCTATCGAAGTGCTGACCCAGCGCGATGGCGTTCCTCTCAATTTTTATATGAAACATTTACAAAAAGGGGATCGAGCACTGACCACCCTCATTGCCAATTATCTGGGAGCGCTAAAGGAAGTGCAAGCCGTGCCTCATTTGATTGCTGCTTACCGGAAGTTCCGGGCACCTCAGGATGTGGAACCCATGGAAGCCATCATTGCAGCGCTGGGATACATTGGGGACAACCAGGCCGTACCTTTACTGGAGCAGGAATTAAACAATCCCTTCCCTTCAATTCGGAAAAAAGCACACAAAGCATTGAAGATGATTACCGGTCGGGACTATCCTTTAAAACCCGTTCCACCGACTTTACTCACCCGCATCGATTTCCCTCCCGTTCCTGGTGACGAGCGACCCCGGGTGAGATTCCACACCACCAAAGGCGATTTTGTGATCGAGCTTCGCCCGGACAAAGCACCCGTTACCGTCGCCAATTTTGTGCATCTGGTGAAACAGGGATTCTACAACGGAATTTATTTCCATCGGGTTGTTCCGGGGTTTGTGGTTCAGGCGGGTGACCCCCGCGGCGATGGTTGGGGTGGTCCTGGCTATAGCATTCCCTGCGAATACAACGACCTGTTCTTTTACCGGGGTGTTGTGGGAATGGCCACCGCGGGAAAAGATACGGGGGGAAGCCAGTTTTTCATCACCCAGCTTCCCCAGCCCCATCTTAATGGCCGCTACACCGCTTTCGGTAAAGTGGTCTCCGGAATGAATGTGGTGGATATTCTGGAACCGTACGATAAGATCCTAAAAGCAGAAATTGTTAGTAATTCATAAAATCTCTGGCTAAATTCGAGCCGGAAAAGTTCCTGTTTTCTGCAAAATTTAAAATGAATATTTCTTTATTAACATCTAAAGGTTGCTAAATTTTCCGTTTCATTAAAAATCCGGGGGTCCTATGAACTCGTTTTCTCGCCATTTAATCTTAGCGATGTTTTTGTTGCTGGGGCTTTTCCTGCTGCTTTCTGCCCAGGAAAAAAGTTCTTACGTTGCCCAGGGAGATGAAGCTTACGCTGCTTTTCAGAACGAAAAAGCTTTACAATTTTATCAGAAAGCGGTACAGGAGGATTCCACCAATTACGAGGCACTCTGGAAGCTGGCTCGCGCCTACGTGGATGTTGGGGAACGATTGAAAGACAAAGACAAGCGCAGCGAATATTACAAAGCATCGGAAAAATACGCGCGTAAAGCCGTACAGGTGAACCCCAACGGTGCAGAGGGACATTTGTTTCTCAGTATTGCTCTGGGGCGTGTGGCGCTGGATGCCGGTCCCAAAGAACGCATCCGCCTTTCCAAAGAGATTAAAGCAGAAGTCGATAAAGCGCTGGAGCTGGATCCCAACAACGACACCGCCTGGCACGTGCTGGCACGCTGGCATCGTAAACTTTCTTCACTAAGCTGGATTGAACGCGGGTTTGCCAACACCTTCCTGGGTGGGGTACCGAAAGAAGCATCCATGGACAAAGCCATCGAATGCTTTAAAAAAGCAATTGAACTAAACCCCAACCACATCAATCATCACCTGGAACTGGGAATTACTTACGAGAAAATTGGTAACAAAGAGGCGGCTCGGGCAGAATACCAGAAAGTGCTGGAACTGCCCAAATCCGATGCAGATGATGATTTACACAAAGAGGAAGCACGCAAACGATTGAAAGATCTGGACTAATTCAGGAGGATTCCTTTCCATGGAGCTGTTTGCTTTTCTGAAAAATCCGATCTATCTGGCGTTGCTAAAAATTGTGCTGGTTATACTCCTTGCTATTGCAATTTATTATTTGCTCAAATTCTTGCTTATTAAACAACTTCGAAAATTTTCCCGAAAAACTCGCACTCAGCTCGATGACTTAATCTTTGAATTTTTCGAGAAATTTCTCTTTCGTATCATTTTTATTACAGCTCTCTATTTTGTAGGGGAGTTTCTTTCGGTATTTTCCGGTGAAAAGTTCTTCTTTTATTTCTCCCAGGTACTTTACGCTGTTGTGGTGATTGTGATTACCACTCTGGTGGTGCGAATCATCAACCTCATCATTACCTACTATTTGAACCGCATTTCCCGGCGCACCGGGACGGAGATTGAAAAGGACTTTGGGTTGTTGCTTCAACGGGTGGTGCAAATTGTAGCCTACACCATTGCTACCATCACTGTGCTTACCCATTTCAATGTAGATGTCAAAGGTCTGGTGGCTACTCTGGGTGTAGGCTCCCTGGCTATTGCTCTGGCGGCCCAGGATACCCTTTCCAATATGATTGCCGGATTTGTGATCATGGTCGATCGCCCATTTCGGGTGGGCGATCGCATCAAAACCCCCAACAACGTGGTGGGCGAAGTGTACGAAATTGGGCTGCGCAGCATGAAACTGCTGGATTTCGAAAAAAACCTACACATCATTCCCAATGCCGATATCATTAAATCGGAAGTGATTAACTATTCCTATCCCAATCCCAAAGTGCGGGTAAAAGTGGATGTGGGTGTGGCATACGGCAGCAATCTGGAAGAAGTAAAACGCATAATGATTGAGGTGTGCCAGAAGCATCCAAAGGTTCTGGACGATCCGCCACCCAATGCTTATTTCGTGAATTTTGGGGATTCCTCCCTGGACCTAACCTGCATTTCCTTCGTCGAACACTACAAGGATGCCTGGACAACTGCTGATGAAATCCGCATGGCCATTTATAAAGCGTTTGATGAGCACAATATTGAGATTCCTTTCCCTCAGCACGTGGTTTATTTACACAGGAATAGTGAATGAAGATTATCCTTTCCGGTTACAATCTGGACATAGAGACTTTAAAAGAATTACGCCAGTTTGTAGAGCAGGTTTATTCTCAGCTTTCTCCAGAAGCGTTTCAGAAATTGGGAGAAGAAGAGCGCAATGCTACACTGCACCGGCTTTACCAGCAGGCCAGTGAATTGCATTTGCGGGATAATCTGACTCCGGAAACGCTCTCTGCCGCCTATGCCCGCATCAGCCGGAGTCCCAAAGCGGTGGATGAATTGCGCGAGATTGCCCGCCGGGAGGTGGATCGGGCCCGCAAATCTAATCGCAACATTATCTTTGGATTGGGGCACAGTTCCGTTGCCGAACATGCGGTATTCAATTTCGATGTTCTGGGCGTATCCCGATTGGCGGTGGAATTTATTGAGCATTTCCGCCTGGCATCGTTTACGGAAAAATCCCAGCGTTACGTCCTGTTTCAGGATGAATACCATATTCCGGAAGAAATTACCCATCCCGAACTGCGCCGGGAATACCAGCAGGTAGTACAAAAGCTTTTTGCGGCTTACCATCATTTGTATGCTTCCCTGCGCCCTTACGTTTTCGAGAAATTTCCGCAGCTTGCCCGGGAAAAGAAGAATCATTCCCAACTGGAAGGGCTGGCAAAGGAAGATGCTCGCTACATCACCCCTCTGGCAACCCAAACTCAGCTGGGCATGACCCTGAACGCCCGCTCCCTGGAACACATGATTGCACGCGGGTTAGCCCACCCCCTCAAAGAAATTCAGGCATTTGCCAATGCTCTTTACCAGGAAGCGGCACACCATGCCCCCTCCCTCATTAAATATACCGAACCAACCGATTACCTTCGCTACAAAGAAACCGATATTCAGATAGCACTGCAATCGCTTCCTCTTCCCGGGGCCGCTTTTTCAGAGGAAGAAGATGTTCGACTCCTTGAAATAACCCCGGAAGCCGATGTGCAGGTTCTGGCTTCGGTGCTTTTTCACTTCCACCATGTGCCTTTTTCCCGGGCCCTTCACACAGCGCGCCAACTCACCGCCCGGCAAAAGCAGGAACTTTTCCGCAGCATTTTTCGCCACATTAATCCCTGGGACAGCGTTCTGCGGGAATTTGAAAACGTAACGATGACCTTCGAACTAACCATCAGTGCTTCCTGCTTCGGTCAGCTTAAACGACACCGCATGGCAACCATTATTCCTCAGGATTACCATCCCGCACTGGGATTGACAATCCCCGAAGCCATCGAAGCGGTGGGACTCAAGGACTTTTTTCTGGAACACGTTTCCCTGGCAGAATCTCTTTATCGAAAATTAGCCCAAGAAATCCCCGAAGCAAAAAATTACATTCTCACCAATGCCCACCGCCGGCGGGTTCTGTTTCGTTTAAATTTACGAGAACTCTATCACTTCTTGCGTTTACGCGAAGATCACCACGCTCAGTGGGATATCCGACAAATTGCTGAAAAAATGCATGGCCTGGTACAGAAAGAAATCCCGTTTGCCGGTGCTCTACTGGCCGGTAAAGATCGTTTTCCGGAAACTTACCGGAATTTTTTTCGCAATTGAAACTTTCCTAATTTTACCTTCATCTAAAATAATTAATTTTGGGAGGATTTAGCTATGCCAACGTACAAATATCGTTGTTCTTCCTGTGGGTATGAATTTGAACAATTCAGCTCCATTTCTTCTTACAGCAAGGAACTGGAATGCCCCATTTGCGGAAAAACGGCCCATTTAACCATTACCGGTGGAGCCGGACTTATCTTTAAAGGAAGTGGCTTTTACATTACTGATTACAAAAATAAAAACAATGGAAACAGCACTACGAAAACAAAGTCCAGTACAAGTTCCAGTTCTACCTCTAAGAAATCCGGTTCAAAATAATTGCATTTTTTCCATTTTTCGAAGCTGTGGCTGCGGAGGTTCTTTCGCAGCTTTTTTATTTTATTCGCCAAGGTTTGACCTCGGAATATTGACTTCCCCTTTTTTTATAAGAAATTAGTGCTTTAGAAAAACAAACCACAGAAATAGGAATTTTACTATCAGGAAATATTTCCGGTAAGTTTATAATTGATAATATCATTTTCCACATCTCTGAAATACACAAAGATACAGTGATATACCAAGCGCCTTTTCACCCCCATCTGCGAGATGAAGAAGCAGTCTCACTCCGACGCTGACAAAACAACTCATTGCATTGCTACATCTCCTGGGTCGATGGACTGTCCTGTCATTTCCCATCCGAAGAATCATGCGAAAGCAAAATCTAAAATAAGAAGTTCCAAATAACAAACCCCAAATAACAAATCCCAAATCCCAAATCCCAAACCCCAAATCTCAAGGACCAAACTGTAAAATCCAGATTACAAATCTCTATTAACAAATTCCAAAATAATAAACATTAATTTCCAAATTTTAAAAGATTTAACAGATTGTTTCCTAACCGAATTATGTCTTCACTTCTCATTCGTGCCTATTTGTGTTATTCGGTGCGCCAGGGCAAGGCTGGCGAGTCTCATAAGCTGAAAGGAGCTTATCATGATAATTGCCTGTTTGGTCATGTAGTCGAACGAGCGTAGTATGTGAGCGATCCATGCTGCGAAGCC
>JALXCH010000158.1 GCA_026991005.1 Calditrichia bacterium
CGTAATAGGAATGTTAAAAAATATTTCTCCTAATTGCAAGTATTTTTTTAAATTATAAAAAACATATTACGTAAAATGGGCGGAGTTAATGTTTAATGCCAGCAAAACTTTTGCTGACCGGGGGAGAAATGATGTGATTTCTCCCCTTTTTTAATATAAAATTTGATTCATTCCCTTTGAAAAACTGTGTTAAACGGAGCTTTAGCCTACATAGCCTGGACTGTCCTTCTTAAATTTTCTAAAAAATGTTTTAGGAATATGGTTTATTGGAGGGAAGATTGCCTTTTTCTTACCAGCTCCTGATGTTTTAAAGCCAGTACCAGGTTGCTAAACCACAAGACCACAATGGCTATTAGAGACAACACAAACCATTTCGGAGGCACGGAATTAGAAGCGGAAATCTGCACCGCTCGTTTAAATCCCGGGAAAATTCCCACAATTAGCAAAAATAAAATTCCGGCTAACAGAATCAGCTTCTTTTTTAACCAGGGTTCATTTTTTACGAGATAGGATTGATCGACGGTAAGTAAAATTCCACTAATTAATAAAACGACCAAGAATGGCAGAGTAATAAAATAAAAAAAATTAATAAAATTGGGGGAAAATAAAAGAGAACCTCCCGAAAGCAATATCAAGAATACATCATGAATAATGAAACCACCAAAACAAACAACTCCCAGAATATGAAATAAACGGAGGGTAAAAGACATTACATGGAAAATTTATTTTTTATTTCGGGATTTTTTAAAAATCCGGGCCGCTTTTCGCAGCTCATCGGTAGAAGCAGTAGCAGCTCGCATATTTTCTTTTTTGATACGTTTGTATACTTCCTCACGATACACCGAAACATCCTTTGGCGCTAAAACGCCTATTTTTACCTGTTTTCCATTAACATCTACCACAGTGATTTTAATATCATCACCAATGTTAATTGACTCGCCTAACCTCCTTGTTAAAACCAGCATAAATTACCTCTTGGTTATGATTTTTTGGAATTTAATTAACTTTAATATAAAAGTCAATAAAAAAACTGAACTTTTATATGTAAATAATTCTATTCTTTCATATTTTTGCAGGAATCTGTTTAAAAACTGCACTCCTTTGGTTATTGAACATCAAAACGGAAAATAATTACAGTTTTTATTTGTTGATATAAGTCGTAAAATTAAACGATCGCCAGAAATGCTATGCGGGGTTTTAAAATATTATAGACCAATATGGTAGCTTCAAATGTAAGAGGGAAAAATAAAAAAACAAAACTTAAAATAAAAAACGGCAGAAGAGTTATACTCCCTCTTCTGCCGTGGCCGAAATTGCCTGGTTTTTAATAAAAACTTACTTTAAAAACGACTTTAATTTTACCTTTGATTCCAAATTGTCCCAGATCTAATTCAAACGTTTGTTCCTGACGGGTTAATGGTGGAATTTCCATAAAAATCGTTCGTGTTCCCCGGGTAATTCCTTCGCCTCCGCAATTAAAACACACAAAGGGAAAATCCACTCCTCGGCCTTCACAATAAGCACATTCGTACAAAACCGGTACATCCAGTTTTATGCGACCTCCGCGATGAGCTTCCGCGGGTGTCAGTATAATATCCACAGTTAATCCTTCTTCCACAAAAGGAGCAGGTTCCCGCATCCGATCCTGCTGAAATAGTGTGGATACCGAATATTCCTGAAATTGATGGAGCAAAATATCCAATTCGTCAAACACATTCCGCCAGTTCTCATTCAGTAAATTAGGTGCTCTCTTCAACCGAGCTATTTTCTCATCGTAAGCTTCCCGCTTTTTCTTATTTCCCAGAACCTCAAACGCTTCCTGCACCTCCAGAAATCGCTCTACATCGGAGGTTTCTCCCATATCGGGATGAAATTTCCTCACCAGTTCCCGGTACGCTTTTTTAATATCTTCCACACTTGCATTACGCGAAACGCCCAGAATCTGGTAATAGTTCTTCATAAAGGCATCCCTCTCCTTTATGAAGTAACCAATCTATTTTTTATTTATTTTCCGTTTCTTCCTCAAAAGTTCCCACAACAACCTTACTGGCGCGAATCAATTTATCTTTTACTTTAAATCCATCCTGGAATACATTGAGAATTTTATGATGCTCCTCTTTTTTATCTGTTTTCTGCATCATCAGGGCTTCGTGGATTTGAGGATCAAACTCTTTTCCCAGCGCCTCTATCTTCTCCAATCCTTCCGATTCCAGAATCTGGTAGAATTTTTTGTAAATCATCCGCGCACCTTCCAGAACGGAATGTTCATTCGTTCCTTCCTGCGACTTTTCCAGCATATGGTTGAAATCATCCAGCACCGGGAGTAATTTCTTCATAAACTCACCCTTGATATAATCGGCCAGTTCCAATTGTTCCCGTTCAACCCGCCGCTTGTAATTAGCAAACTCCGCTCGGAGACGCAGAAACTGATCGTTCAATTCCTCATATTTCTGCTGCAACTCCTCGTAAAGTTTCTTGTAATCCGTGCGAGTTTTCTTTTCGCCTCCCTTTGTCCGGGACCTAGTTTCCGTGGTTTGCTCCTGAGCAGATTCCTCGGTTTGTTCTTTGTTTTCTGTTTGAACATCCTCTTCAAAATCTATGGGAATATCTTTTTCTTCCTGTCGTTTTATCATCGATCATCACCTCCTGAATACATTTTTCCCCCTTTCGCACAAAATTAACATTGTGTTACTGTGGCAAATCTTCATAAAAATTCAGTTCCTTCCCCCGAAGGGAAAGGAACTGATACACATATGTTATTTATCTTTATTGTCGTCGTCAACCACTTCATAATCGGCTTCTTCAACTTTCTCTTCGCCGGATTTTTCACCGGTTCCCGCCGTACCGGTAGCTCCTGCTCCCGCACCGGCTCCAGCGCCCGCTGCTTGCGAAGCGGTCTGCTGGTAAATAACCGAAGAAGCTTCATTCCATGCCGCATTCAGACCCTCGGTTGCGGAACGAATTTCATCCAGATTATCCGTTTTTAACGCCTCACGCAACCGATTCATCGCCGCTTCAATTTTATTCCGCGTGGTGGCATCCAGTTTATCGCCGTACTCTTTCAAATTCTTTTCGGTTTGATACAGGAGCTGATCGCCAGCATTACGGGCATCAACCAGTTCACGGCGCTTCCGGTCTTCTGCGGCATGTTGTTTGGCATCTTTCACCATCCGGTCAATTTCTTCTTCGGTTAAACCAGAGCTGGCCTCGATGCGGATGCTTTGTTCTTTTCCGGTAGCCAGGTCTTTTGCCGATACGTGAAGAATACCGTTGGCATCGATATCAAACGTTACCTCAATTTTCGGCACACCACGTGGTGCCGGAGGAATACCATCCAGGATAAACCGTCCCAGCGTACGGTTATCCTTGGCAAATTCCCGCTCTCCCTGTAGTACATGGATTTCCACGCTGGTCTGGTTATCCGCTGCGGTGGAGAAAATCTCGCTCTTACGAGCGGGAATGGTGGTATTCCGTTCGATGAGTTTGGTCATCACCCCACCCAAGGTCTCGATACCCAACGAAAGCGGGGTCACATCCAGCAATAGCACATCCTTCACTTCACCTGTTAACACTCCTGCCTGAATGGCCGCACCAATGGCCACAACTTCGTCCGGATTAATCCCTTTGTGAGGTTCTTTTCCAAAGAATTCTTTTACCAGCTGCTGTACACGCGGAATTCGCGTAGAACCACCCACCAAAATGACTTCATCAATTTCGCTGGGACTCAATCCGGCATCTTTTAATGCCAACTCGCAGGGACCCAGGGTTTTTTCCAATAGATCCTCAATCAACGATTCAAATTTTGCCCGAGTTAGTGTCATTTGTAAATGTTTAGGACCATTAGCATCCGCAGTAATGAACGGTAAATTGATATCCGTTTGCTGGGCACTACTCAATTCGATTTTTGCTTTTTCGGCCGCCTCGCGCAAACGCTGCAACGCCATGGGATCCTTCCGCAAATCGATTCCATGCTCTTTCTTGAACTCATCCGCAATCCAATCCACCACTCGCTGGTCGAAATTATCGCCGCCCAGGTGGGTGTCGCCGTTGGTTGCTTTTACTTCAAATACACCATCGCCAATTTCCAGAATGGAGATATCGAAGGTACCACCACCCAGGTCGTACACGGCAATTTTTTCGTTTTTCTTCTTATCCAAACCATAAGCCAGAGAAGCAGCGGTCGGCTCGTTGATAATCCGGAGCACTTTCAACCCGGCAATTTCTCCCGCTTCTTTCGTGGCCTTCCGCTGGCTGTCGTTAAAGTACGCCGGTACGGTAATCACTGCCTCTTTCACCTCTTCGCCCAGGTAATCCTCAGCAGTCTGTTTCATTTTTTGCAGAATCATGGCCGAAATTTCCTGAGGGGTGTAATCCTTACCCCGGATTTCCACCACTGCCAGATCGTGCGGTCCGCGTTTAACTTTGTAAGGCACCATTTTAGTCTCTTCGGGTACTTCGTCGTAGCGACGCCCCATAAAACGTTTTATGGAATACACCGTATTTTCGGGATTGGTAATCATCTGGCGTTTCGCCGGAGCACCTACCAGAATTTCTCCGGTTTTGGTAAACGCCACCACCGAAGGAGTCGTCCGGGATCCCTCAGAGTTGGGAATAACGACCGGTTCTCCACCTTCCATCACCGCAACTACCGAATTGGTCGTTCCAAGGTCGATTCCAATTACTTTTCTTGCCATTTTATTTTCCTCCTTTTTTTTCTTGATTTAAATTTCGCCATTAATTCGCATAATAATTTGTTCTAACTTTTCCACCAATTCGTAATTCTCATCCTTCATATCGCGCAGCTGCTTCGCGATATGAAACATGCGATAATCTTCTGCCAGATTGGAATGATCGGTCAGCATGTCGTAGAGTTCGCCCTCAGCATTGAATACCTCACGGAAATTGCCCTGCGGATAAATCTCCTCTAAATCCGGTTCCGCATTTACCGTACCCCCCAATTCTTCCACCAGTTCCTGAATTTTGCGAGCAAAACCACGCTTCTTTTCCACCAGCTCCATAATCTCCTGTCGCAACTGCGGATAGGCGACATGAGCCGATTCCACCTCCAATCGCCGGGCAATTTCCAGCAATCTGGCGTAATCCTGAAGCAGGAATTCTCGCACCTCCTCACGCCGGGATTCCTCCCGCTGGGGTCCGCTCTCCAGCTTCTCAATCACATTGTCGATCCAGGCAATTTTGGCCATTTTTCTCCCCTTTTTTCTTTATTTATAAAATGAATGACTATATAGAAGACTCTATATAGCCATTCACGAAATTGCTTAAATTCGTCGGAATCCGCAAAGCCATTTATTTAATTTCAATCACTTTAGGCTGCGCTTTCTCCTTCTTACCAACGGTTACTTCCAGAATTCCGTACTTGTAAGAGGCAGAAATTTTATCGGGATCCAGATCATCACCCAGTTCAAAAATCCGTTCATACTGCACATCCCGGGTTTCCCGCAGAATAAATTCACCTTTGTGAGGAACCGTATTACGGAGTCCCCGAATATACAGCAATCCATCTTTTACCTGAACATTCAGGTTCTTCCGGTCCACATTGGGCATTTCTGCCAGAATAACCACCGAATCTTTGGTCTCGTAAATATCCACTGCCGGTTTAATCTTTAGAAGTTCCGGCTTTTCTAAATCTCGTTTAACCTCGCTGCGTACAATGTTTTTATCGCTAAACATTTTCTTCACCCCCTTTAATTTTTTTGTTTACTTTACCTGAATCTTCACCTCTTTGGGTTTTTCTTCTTCCTTTTTAGGAATGACCACCTCCAGCACCCCATCCTTATAATTGGCGCTAATTTTTTCCACATCCGCTTTGTTGGGGAGAATAATAGAACGGCTGAATTCACCATAGGTAATTTCGTTACGCAGATAGTTGGCATCTTCCGGTAATTCCCGCTGTTTCCGTTCTCCCTGCAGAATCAGCACACCATCCTGCACCGTTAACTTCACATCTTCTTTTTTCACCCCAGGCATTTCTACCTGCAACACATAACGATCGTCCTCTTCCCACAAATCTGCCAGTGGGAAATTACCCGTAAACCAATCCTCCAGACTGCGAGATACTAGTTCGCTAAACAAACGATTCATCCGATCACGGATTTCACGAAATCCTTCCAGATTTTCTAATCCAAATCCGGGTACCATTTGTTCTAACATGTTTATTACCTCCTTTTTTTATTGTCTTTGCTTCGGCACTTCTTTCTTATACAAAGATAATGCCAGGAAAATTCGGGCATCATGTAACCCTATATAAAACAGATATTTATTGTATGTTTTTGGTGAAATTTGTTTTTGCAGGAAAAACGGGTTTCTGTCAGAGCAGACAGTTTTTCTGCCATCCTGACAGAATATTCACGAAGAGAGGACAGAGCAGAAATATGAAAACTGGTGGTCTAACAAAGAAAGATGCGGAAGATGCTCTGGCATTATTCTTTCGCAAGCTGTGAAAAGAAAATCTGCCGGTTGTTAATCACAGCCACAGGAGCACCGGTAAGCCGTCTTCCCACAAACGGGGAATTACGACTTTTGGAAAGGAATCGTTCTTTGCGCACAGTCCATTCTTTATCCGGATCAAAAATAGTTATGTTGGCTGAAACTCCCCGGGAGATTGTGGGTACCGGAAGATTCAGAATACGGTAAGGCTGTACGGCAAATTTCTTCAGCAATTCCGGTAACGAAAGTACATTTTTATGCACCAACTCCGTTAGCGCCAGACCCAGTGCCGTTTCCAGCCCAATAATACCGAAAGGAGCGTAAATGTACTCAGCCTCTTTCTCTTCCCGGGAGTGGGGTGCATGGTCGGTGGCAATCACATCGATGGTACCATCTTGCAACCCTTCCAGTACAGCCTGACGGTCTGTTTCCGTACGCAACGGAGGATTCATTTTCGTATTGGTATCAAATCCCCGTACGGCTTCATCGGTAAGGGTGAAGTGGTGGGGAGTGACCTCGGCTGTTACCTGAACACCACGAGCTTTTGCCTGGCGCACCAATTCCACAGATCGAGCGGTGGAAATATGCGCCACATGGAACCGCCCGCCCGTGTACTCAGACAGCATAATGTCCCGGGAAATCATAATCTCTTCGGCTACCGGGGGCATTCCATGCAAGCCCAGGCAGGTGGAGACAAATCCTTCATTCATGTCGCCGTTTTCAGTCATAGTACGATCTTCTTCGTGCCCAATCACCGGAATATGCACCATCTTGCTGTACTCCAGCGCCCGGCGCATCACTTCGGCGCTCATCACGGGGTTTCCATCATCCGAAATGGCCACCGCTCCCTGCTCCACCAGCTCCAGAATTTCGCTCAACTCCTTACCTTCTCGCCCTTTGGTGATGGCGGCAATGGGATACACATTCACCAACGAACCTTTGGAACGATCTTT